>NZ_JBNCKP010000011.1:155184-214973 GCF_049841575.1 Micromonospora sp. DT201
GAGCAGGACAGCCCCAGGCACACGCCGCGCAGGGCAGAGCCCCGGGCAGGGCGGATCAGGAGTTTTTCAGCTCTTTGGCTAGGAGCTCGGCGATCTGGGCCGTGTTGAGGGCCGAGCCCTTGCGGAGGTTGTCGCCGGTGACGAAGAAGTCGAGGGCACGGGGGTCATCCAGGGCGCGGCGAATCCGGCCGACCCAGGAGGGGTCGGTGCCGACCGCATCGATCGGCATCGGGAACTCCCCGGCCGCGGGGTCGTCGACCAGAATCACCCCGGGTGCGTTGCGCAGCGCCTCGCGGGCACCCTCGGCGTCGACCTCGGTGCCGAAGACGGCGTGCACGGCCACCGAGTGACCGGTGACCACCGGCACCCGGACGCAGGTGGCGGACACCTTGAGGTCGGGGAGGCCAAGGATCTTCCGCGACTCGTTGCGGATCTTCATCTCCTCCGATGACCAGCCACCGTCCGCTGGGGAGCCGGCCCAGGGCACGACGTTGAGTGCCAGCGGGGCCGGGAACGGACCGAGGTCGTCGCCGACCGCCTGGCGGACGTCACCGGTGCGCGAGCCGAGCGCCCGATCCCCGGCGACCTTGGTGAGCTGGTCGTGCAGGATGTCGACGCCGGACTGGCCGGCTCCGGAGACCGCCTGGTAGGAGGCGAGCACCAGCTCGCGTAGGCCGTACTCGCGGTGCAGCGGCGCAACGGCGACGATCATCGCGAGGGTGGTGCAGTTGGCGTTCGCGATGATGCCCTTGGACCGGTGGCGGACCTGTTCGGGGTTGATCTCCGGAACGACCAGCGGGACGTCCCGATCCATCCGGAACGCGCCGGAGTTGTCGACCGCGATCGCGCCTCGGGCGACGGCGATCGGCGCCCACTTGGCGGAGACCTCGTCGGGCACGTCGAACATCGCCACGGCGACCCCGTCGAACGCCTCTGGGGTCAGCGCCTGGACGACGAGTTCCTCGCCCCGGCAGCGCACCCGGCGCCCGACCGAGCGCTCGGAGGCGAGCAGCCGGATCTCACCCCAGACGTTGCGGCGCCCGGTGAGCAGCTCACACATCACGGTGCCGACGGCACCGGTTGCTCCAACCACGGCGAGGGTGGGCAGCGCCGTCATCGGCGCTACCTACCCGTCCCCGCGTAGACCACGGCTTCGGTGTCGCCGCCCAGCTCGAACGCGTCATGGATGGCGCGGACGGCGGCGTCGAGGTCGGTGTCCCGGCAGACCACGGAGACCCGGATCTCGGAGGTGGAGATCATCTCGATGTTGACCCCGGCCGCGCCGAGCGCGGCGAAGAAGCCGGCGGCCACGCCGGGGTGCGAGCGCATGCCGGCGCCGATCAGCGAGACCTTGCCGACGTGGTCGTCGTAGAGCAGGCCCTTGAACTTGACCGGCTCCTGAATCTTGCTGAGCGCGGCCATCGCGGTCGGCCCGTCGTCCTTGGGCAGGGTGAACGAGATGTCCGTCCGGCCGGTGCCCTCGGTGGAGACGTTCTGCACGATCATGTCGATGTTGATCTCGGCGCCGGCGACGGTGTCGAAGATCCGCGCGGCGGCGCCCGGCTCGTCGGGCACCCCGACGATCGTGATCTTGGCCTCGCTGCGGTCGTGCGCGACGCCGGTGATCAGTGCCTGCTCCACGGAAGGGTCCTCCATCGATCCGGTGACCATCGTGCCGGTGTTGGTCGAGTATGACGAACGGACGTGGATCGGCAACCCCGCCCGACGGGCGTACTCCACGCTACGCAGGTGCAGCACCTTCGCACCGCACGCGGCAAGCTCCAGCGTCTCCTCGTACGTGATCTGCTGGATGTGCCGGGCGTTGGGCACGATCCTCGGGTCGGCGGTGAAGATGCCGTCCACGTCGGTGTAGATCTCGCAGACGTCGGCGTGCAGGGCAGCGGCGAGCGCCACGGCGGTGGTGTCCGAACCACCCCGGCCCAGCGTCGTGACGTCCTTGGTGTCCTGCGAGACGCCCTGGAAGCCGGCCACGATGACCACCGACCCCTCGTCGAGCGCGCCCTTGAGCCGCCCGGGGGTGACGTCGATGATCCGTGCGCGGCCGTGCACCGAGGTGGTGATCACGCCGGCCTGCGAGCCGGTGAACGAGCGGGCTTCGTACCCCAGGTTGTGGATGGCCATGGCGAGCAAGGCCATGGAGATCCGCTCCCCGGCGGTGAGCAGCATGTCCAGCTCGCGACCCGGCGGTAGCGGGCTGACCTGATTGGCCAGGTCAAGCAGCTCGTCGGTGGTGTCCCCCATCGCGGAGACCACCACCACCACGTCGTCGCCGGCCTTGCGGGCGTCGACGATGCGCTCGGCCACCCGCTTGATCCGCTCGGCATTGGCGACGGAGGACCCGCCGTATTTCTGCACAACGAGTGCCACGACGGTGCACTCCCTCCCAGCGACCCTGAGCGTGCCGACGCCGCCGGAACCGGGGCCGGCGGCGCGTGTCAGACCCCTTGAGGGTATCCGGCAGGTAACGACACCGGGGCAGGTGATCCCACCATCCGGCCCGCGCGGTGCCGGCCGGGCCGGTCCCACCAGGTCACGGGGGTACGCCGAAACGGCTCCGCCCGACACGCCGGAACAAACCCCGGTACGCGCCGGTCCCCACCAGCCGCCCGCACCCACCAGAATGGGCCGGGTGCCCGTCCTCATCCGCTCGGCCGGCCGCGTGCTCGGGCCGCTCGTGCTCGCCCTGCCGGCTCTCCTGGTCGCCTGCTCCGATGAGCAGCCTCCGACGCCGCCGCCCGCCGATCCAGGGCCGGTCGCGGTGGACGCCGCGCGGGACGAGCTGGCCGCCCTGGCCGCGGCTGCCCAGGACCGCCACATGGCGGCGCAGTACGTGTACAGCCAGGCGGGTCAGCCGGACCGCACCATCGTGTTCACCAGCGCGAACGACGGCAGTTGGCGGGTCGACGTGCCGGGCGGCGCGTTGGGTGGCGCCGCCGACATCTCGATGGCCGCCACGTCCGACGGGCTGTTCCAGTGCGCTCTGCCGTCGGCCGGCCGACCGGAGTCGGCAACCTGCGTACGCCTCGGTGAGCGCGACGACGCGATCCCGCGCCGATCGGACCCCAGGGTCCAGCATCCGCTCACCGACTGGCTGGATGTGCTCACCGATCGGCGCGCGCCGTTGGCGGTGGCCCCGGCCAGCCCACCCAAGGGCCTCACCGGCACCTGCTACTCGGTGGATTCCACCTCGGCGTCGCTCAACGCGCCGCTGGACGTCGGCATCTACTGCTATGACCGGGATGGCACGCCGACCGGTGTCCGGACCGGGGCCGGGACGCTGAGGCTGGCCGCCGCGCCTGGCCCGGCACCGGCCACCGTGCAGCTGGCGGGCCCGGTGGTGGTCGACCGGGACCCGCTCGACACGGCAGCGCCCCCGACCCCTGATCCGCTGGACAGTCCGAGCGCGGGAACGTTCTGATCTTCATCCCGTTACGGGTGCTCTTGCCCACATTGGGCCACCCCTGCCCAAGTGGGCGAATCGCCCATACAGGACGATCTACAGCATGGCCAACCTCACTCCCCTGCTCGCCTACCGTTGGAGCCCGCTGGCGTTCCACCCCACCGAGGAGTTGAGCGCGACGGACGCGTCCCTCCTCCTGGAGGCGGCCCGCTGGGCACCGTCCCTGGGCAACCGCCAACCCTGGCGGTTCACCCTCGGTCACCGCGACGACGAGACCTGGAAGCGGATTCTGGTCAACCTGCCCGAGCGCGACCAACGCTGGGCACACCGTGCCGCCGCGCTGCTGCTCGCCGCGCACGTCGACGGCGACACCGCGCCCGACGCCACACCGGCCGACGGGGTCGCGTACGACCTGGGTCAGGCGGTCGCCCATCTCACCGTGCAGGCCACCGCGCTCGGGCTGCACGTGCGCCAGGTCCTCACCGTGGATCGCGGGGGACTCACCGCCGACCTGCACCTCCCCGCCGACGTGCGGCCGTACGCGGTGCTCGCGGTGGGGCAACTCGGTGACCCACTCAGCCTCCCGGCCGACCTCGTCGCCGAGGAGACCGGCCTGCGCCGCCGCCGACCGCTGGCCGAACTCCTGCTCGGCTGACCGGTCGGCGGGCCTACTCGCCCCGACTGGCGCGAAGGAGGGCTGCCGCGACCTCGGTGTTGCGATAGAGCACGTGCCGACCCTGTCGGGACCGGGAAACCAGGCCGGCGGCGTGCAACGCGGCCAGGTGCTGAGAGACGTTTCCGGCGGACATCCTGGCGAGTCGGGCCAGGTCGGTGGTGGTCGCCGCTGTCTCGAGCAGGTGCAGCAGGGCGGCTCGGCCCGGGCCGATCACCCGTGCCAGCGGGTCGCCGGGCGGCGTCGCGGTCGTCTCCCAGAGCGTCCCGAGGGCACGAACCGGGTACGCGCCGGCAGGCAGCGAGTCCTCCAGCAGGTTCCACAGCACGTGCCGCTCGGTGAACACCGTCGGGTTGAGCGCCAGCCCCCGACCGCGGAGGTCGAAGTCCCGCTCGAACGTGTCGTCGCTGATCACCCTGTCGCCGTGCCAGCGCAGGCTCGGGTGGAGCTGCTCGAAGAACCGGCCGGCGCCGCTCTCGGCGAGCTGGGCGGCCCGGTACGCCACGTCGGCGTCGAGCAGCGCCCGCATCCGCGGCCAGTCCGGGGCGATCGCCTCCTCGTACCAGACCCGCACCCCGTCGACGACCTGCGGCAGCAGCCCGCCCGGGTCGGCGAGCAGCGCCTGCCCGAACGGGCTCAGCGGTCGTTGCCAGGTGGTCGACAGCAGGTCCTGGACCACCACGGCCGGCGGCGTCGCGGCGATCTGGTCGAGCTGCTCGGCCAGCTCCACGTTCGGTCGGGCTGCCGGGGTGAGGAAGTCGGGCAGCCAGCGACCCGGCACGACCAACCCCACCAGGGGTCGGACCCGGTCGGCCACCTCGGGACGACGCAACGTCACCCGGGCCCGGTCGATCCAGGGCAGGTGCACCGCGTAGCGGACCGGTTTGGCCAGCGCCCACATGCTCATGACCGTCTCGTTGACCGGTGACACGGCGAGCCGCACTCCCGCCACGTCGGCCAGGCTGAACCGCAACTCGGACACACGCACCCCCGGAAGCAGGATTCGGTCCAGCCTAAAAGGCTCGACCGACCCGGTGGGGACACGGTTCACTTCCCGGCCATGGGGGCCAGAGAAACCATTCGTACCGCCGTCCGAGACGTCGTACCGCCAGCCGGGTTGACCCGCGCCCTGGCCGTGCAGGCCATGGTCGCCGCCGTCGGCAGCGGACTGTTCCACGCCGGCAGCGCCGTCTTCTTCACCCGGGCGCTGGGGCTCAGCGCGGCCCAGGTCGGGTTGGGGCTGTCCATCGCGGCGGGGGTGTCGCTGCTGGGCACGGTGCCGCTGGGCGGGCTCACCGACCGGTACGGACCGCAGCGCGTCTGGGTGGTGTGCTCGGTGCTGAACGCGGCGCTGTTCGCGACGTACCCCTTCGTGGGCGGCTTTGCCGGCTTCCTCGCCGTGGTGGTGGCGCTGGCCGGCGTGGACGCCGCTGTCGGCGTGGCCCGGCAGGTCTACTCGATCAACGCGGTCCCCCCGGCCGAACGGGTTACCGCGATGGCGTACCAGCGCTCGTCGCTGAACGTCGGCTTCGGGCTCGGTGCGGTGATCAGCGGCGTGGTGCTGGCGGTAGACACGATCACGGCGTACCGGGGGATGGTCTGGTTCATCTCGACCGTCTTCCTCGTGACCGCCCTCTTCGTGCGGCGACTGCCTCGGCTGCCGCAGGTGGCCCGACGGGTGGAGCCGATGAGCCGGCTCGCCGTGCTGCGGGACCGCCCGTTCATGGTGGTGTCCCTGCTGTCCGGGCTGCTCACCGCGCACGGGGTGCTCTACCTGACGGTCATGCCGCTGTGGATCCTCACCCACACCGACGCCCCGAAGACGGTGATCGCCGGGCTGGTGCTGCTCAACACGGTCCTGATCGTGCTGCTCCAGGTACGCGTCAGCCGGGGCGCGGACACCGCGGCGGGCGCGGCACGGGCCTCCCGCCGGGGTGGGCTGCTCGTCGCCCTGTCCTGCCTGGTACTGCCGATCTCCGCGGTCACCCGGGGCCTGCTCACCGTCGTGGTGCTGGTGGCCGCCGCGTTGCTGCTGATCCTGGCCGAGCTGATCGAGTCGGCGGGCACCTGGGGGCTCACCGCCACCCTGCCGCCGGCCGGCGAGCGCGGCGCGTACGTGGGGGCGCTCGGACTCGGCGTGCAGCTCCAGTACCTGATCGCCCCGGCCGGACTGACCGCACTCGGGGTGACCACCGGCGGGTGGGGTTGGATACCGACGGCAGCGATCTTCGTGCTGGTCGCGGCGGCGATCGTGCCCGCCGTGGCCTGGGCGCAACGGACGCCGAGGCTGGGTGCCGAGGCCCCGGACCCGGACATGACGCCGGTCCCATAGTCCGGACCTGCCTTCCCACCTCCCGTTCCATCACGTAGGGTCACATGGTCATGTGGCGGGCGCTTCTTCTCCTTAGCCGCCGCGACGAGGCCTGATCGGCCGGCACCTCGTCGCGGAGTCGCATCGCGCCGTCCAGCACATCTGAGCTTTCCGATCGGCACCGCCGCGCATCGCCGCCCGGCATCTCGCCGACACCTTCCGATCTGCTGACGCCACATGTTCCAGGGAGCACTCTGAGATGGCTCAACCTGTCACCGACGCTGAGACCGATCCGATCGCCCGGCAACGCCCGAGCCGGATGCCGTACCACCGCTACCAGCCGTACCAGGAGCAGTTCCGGATCGACCTGCCGGACCGCGCCTGGCCCACCCGGCACGTCGACGTCGCCCCGCGCTGGTGCGCGGTGGATCTCCGTGACGGCAACCAGGCGCTGATCGACCCGATGTCGCCCGAGCGCAAGCGCCGAATGTTCCAGCTGCTGGTTCAGATGGGCTACAAGGAGATCGAGGTCGGCTTCCCGTCGGCCAGCCAGACCGACTTCGACTTCGTCCGACAGCTCATCGAACAGGACATGATCCCGGACGACGTCACCATCCAGGTGCTCACCCAGTGCCGGGAGCACCTGATCGAGCGAACCTTCGAGTCGCTGCGCGGTGCGAAGCGGGCCATCGTGCACTTCTACAACTCGACCTCCACCCTCCAGCGCCGGGTGGTCTTCGGCCTGGACAAGGACGGCATCGCCGACATCGCCACGACCGGGGCGCGGCTCTGCCAGAAGTACGCCGAGATCCACACCCCAGACACCGACATCTTCTACGAGTACTCGCCGGAGTCGTACACGGGCACCGAGCTGGAGTACGCGCTGGAGGTCTGCTCCCGGGTGATCGACGTGATCGACCCGACGCCCGACCGGCCGCTGATCATCAACCTGCCGGCCACCGTCGAGATGGCCACGCCCAACGTGTACGCGGACTCGATCGAGTGGATGCACCGCCACCTGCCGCGCCGAGACAGCGTGGTGCTGAGCCTGCACCCCCACAACGACCGGGGCACCGGGGTTGCCGCCGCCGAGCTGGGCCTGCTCGCTGGTGCGGACCGCATCGAGGGTTGCCTGTTCGGCAACGGCGAGCGCACCGGCAACGTGGACCTGGTGACGCTGGGGCTCAACCTCTTCTCCCAGGGCATCGACCCGATGATCGACTTCTCGGATATCGACGAGGTTCGGCGGGCCGTCGAATACTGCAACCAACTGCCGGTGCACGAGCGCCACCCGTACGCGGGCGACCTCGTCTACACCGCCTTCTCCGGCTCCCACCAGGACGCCATCAAGAAGGGCTTCGACGCCCTCACCGCCGACGCCAAGGCTGCCGGCGTGCCGCTGGACGAGCACACCTGGGCCGTTCCGTACCTGCCCGTCGACCCGAAGGACCTGGGCCGCACCTACGAGGCGGTCATCCGGGTCAACTCGCAGTCCGGCAAGGGCGGCGTCGCGTACATCATGAAGAGCGAGCACCAACTGGACCTGCCCCGCCGGCTCCAGATCGAGTTCTCCGGGGTGGTGCAGCAGGTCACCGATCACGACGGCGGCGAGGTCGCCCCGGGCACCATGTGGGAGATCTTCGCGACGCACTACCTGCTCGACCACCAGCCCGACCCGGCGGTCCGGCTGGCCGGTTACGCGATCGGCACCACCAACGGCAAGGTCGAGATCGAGGCCCAGGTCGGCGTGGGCGCCGAGCAACGCTCGCTCGCCGCAGTCGGCAACGGCCCGATCGACGCGTATGTCAACGCGCTCCAGTCGATCGAGGTGGGTGTGCGGGTGCTCGACTACCACGAGCACGCGCTCTCCTCCGGCGGGGACGCGCAGGCCGCCGCGTACGTGGAGTGCGAGGTGGACGGCCGGACGGTTTGGGGTGTCGGCACCGACGCCAACATCGTCACCGCCTCGATCAAGGCGGTCACCAGCGCCGTGAACCGCGCTCGAAGCTGACCGGACGGAGGCGGTCCGCACAGCGGACCGCCTCCTGCCGGGTCCGCCGCCTGTCTGTGCGAGGGCCCGGTCTACCGGACGCGTCGAGCAGGACGGGAACTGTCAGGGCGTCGCCCCCGCTTCGACGGTGGTGTGCAGTGGTCGGCCGGTGGCTGAGGTGGCGGGGCGGGGCAGCGCCAGGGCGGCGAACGCTCCGACTGCCACGACTGCCGCGCCGAGCCAGATGGCGGGGCGGACCGCGTCGACGAACATGGGACCACCCGTGAGCGGGCCGGCGGTCCGGGTCACCACGGTCGTCAGCACAGCCACCCCGAGCGCGAAACCCAACTCACGGACGGTCGCGTTGGCACCGGACGCCTTGCCCCGGTCATCGGAGTGCACCGAGGCCAGCACCGCCTCCGTCATGGGCGCAAAGATCAATCCCATGCCGATCCCGCCGAGCAGCAGGGCCGGCACGATCCGGCCGTACGGCACGGATGCGTCCATGATGGCGGCACTCCAGCCCAGCGCCACCGCCTCCAGCACGAGCCCCGCCGCCATCAAACGGCCCGCGCCGACCCGGCCGGTGACCGCGCCGGCCAGCACCGCGACGAGCATCGGCATGGCGGTCCAGGGCAGGGTTCGGATCCCGGCGTCGAGCGGCGAGTAGCCCAGGACGACCTGGAGGTACTGCATCAGCCAGTAGAGGGCGCCGAAGACGCCGAAGAACATCAGCAGGGCGACCAGATTGCTCAGTACGAAGGCCCGGGTGCGGTAGAAGTACAGCGGCAGCAGCGGTTCGGCCGCCCGTCGTTCCCAGCCGACAAAGAGCGACACCAACAGCGTGGCCGCTGCGAACCCGCTCACCGCGGTGGCGCTTCCCCAGCCCTCCTGGCCGGCCTGCACGATGCCCCAGACCAGTGACATCACCGCCGCCGAGGCGAGTAGCACACCGAGCAGGTCGATGTCGCGGTCCGGGCCGGCGCTCTCCGGCAGGAGCACGCGGGCGATCGGAATGAGGACGAGGCCGACGGGCACCAAGATCCAGAATATGCCCGGCCAGCCGAAAGACTCGGTGACCGCGCCACCGATAAGCGGTCCCAGCGCCACGCCGAGACCATTGACCGCGCTCCACAGGCCGATGGCCATCGCCCGTCTGTTGTCGGCCACCCCGTTGGCCAGCAGGGTGAGCGAGAGTGGAAACACCACCGCCGCGCCGGCGCCCTGCACAACCCGTCCGGCGATCAGCAGGCCGAGTGTTTCGGACACTGCGCACACCGCCGACCCGACGGTGAAGATCGCGATCCCCACCGTGAAGAGCCGTCGTCGCCCGAAACGATCTCCGAGCGCTGCACCGGTCAGCAGGAGGCCAGCAAAGGACAGCGAATAGGCGTGAATGATCCATTGCAGCCGGTCCGGCCCGCTCTCCAACTCGCGAGCCAGGACCGGCAAGGCGTTCGTGACCACCAGGTTGTTCAGCGACACCATGAACATGGGCACTGCGGTGGCCAGGATCAGCAGTGCCACTCCCCCGCGCCTGGTCATCGGCCGTCCCGATGGGGCCAGGCCAATTTTTCCGAGCATTCTTCTCCCGCTTGGGGCATTGACGATCCCGATTCGGCCTGCCGTCGCCGTGACCCTCGTCCGCGCTGACTTTGGTCAAAGAATGAATCTAGCGGGGCGGTCACCTGTGCGCTTACCCGAAGCCCAGTCAGGGGGATGCGGCAACGCGGCCAGGGCTACGACCGCGATGCCGTTCGGGGCGGTCGGTGGACCAGCACGAGCGCCAGGACCGCACCGGCCACGAGCAGGCCGGCGCACCATTCCATTGCGCCCCGGAACGCGTCGGTCAGCTCAGCCTTCTGCTCGTACCCGCCGCCGGACAGGCCGACCAGCAGCGGCAGCGCCGCCACCGCGAGCAGACCGCCAGCCCGGGACGCGGCGTTGTTGAAGCCGCTGGCCACGCCGGAGAACCGGTCCTGCACGGCGGCCAGCACCGAGGCGGTCAGCGGCGCCACCACCAGGGTCAGCCCGATGCCGAAGAGCAGCACCCCGGGCAGTACGTCCGTCCAGTACGACGCTCCCGGGCCGACGCCACGCAGCAGCAGCAGACCAACCGCGGCGATCACCGGCCCGACGGTCAGCGGCAGTCGCGGGCCGATCCGTGCCGACAGGGCACCCGCCCGGGCCGACCCGGCCAACAGCAGCAGGGTCATCGGCAGCATTGCGACGCCGGTGTGGAAGGCCGACCATCCGACCACGTTCTGCAGGTAGACGGAGAAGAAGAAGGTGAAACCACCGAGCGCCGCGTACACGACCACGGTGAAGATGTTCAGCACCGAGAAGAGTCGGCTGCTGAACAGCCCGGTGGGCAGCATCGCCGCGTCGCCACGCCGCCGTTCCAGCAAGACGAAGGCCACCGCGGACAGCACCCCGACCAGTGCCGCGATCAGCACCGGCGCCGAGTCGTAGCCGCGTGTCGGCGCGTCGATCAGGGCGTACGTGACGCCGGCGAGCGCGAGCGCTCCGAGCAGGGCTCCTCCGACGTCGAACCGCTGTCGGATCCGTCCCGGCCTTTCGGTCCGGGAGGCGTTCTCGTCCCTGCTCTCCGGCACCCAGTGCATCGTCGCCAGCACCACCAGCACGGCGATCGGCAGGTTGAGGAAAAAGATCCAGCGCCAGGACAGCGCGTCGATCAGCCAGCCCCCGATGAACGGGCCCAGCGCGGTCGACACCCCGGACAGCCCGGCCCACGCGCCGATCGCCCGGCCCCGGTCGTCCGGGTGGAAACTGGCCTGGAGCACCGACAGCGACCCCGGTGTGAGCAGCGCACCGCCGGCACCCTGGAGGAACCGGGCCGCGATCAGCCAACCGGTGCCCTGGGCCAGCCCGCACAGCACGGAGGCCGCGGTGAACCAGACCACGCCGATGAGGAAGATGCGTCGTCGGCCGAAGCGGTCCCCGAGCGCGCCGCCGAGCAGCACGAAAGCCGCCAGCGTCAGCAGGTAGCCGTTGATGGTCCACTGGAGATCGGATACGTTCGCGCCGAGGTCCTGCCCGAGCTTCGGCAGTGCCACGTTGACGACCGTGCTGTCGAGGAAGACCATGCCGGAGGCGAGTACGGCGGCGAGCAGGGTCCCCCGGCCGGCGGCAGTGCCCATTCGGAGGGCTGGCGCCGGTACGGGTGCGGTCATCACACCAATCTGCCTTGCACCATGTGGGAGACGCCACGAAACGCCGAAACCATCCCCGGGTACTGTGCGCAATCGCCGGGAGACCGCAAGCTGGAGAGGTGTCGTCTGTGCGTACCAGATCAGGACCGCGAGCGGCGGTGGCCGCGCTCGCGGCGGCGCTGGCGCTCAGCGTGGCCGGTTGCGTCCCGCAGGACGAGTCGGACACGCCGCCGCCGAACGACAGCGGCAGCGCGATGGAGCAGCTCGGTCAGCTCACCGTCGCCACAGCTGGCTCGATGAAGGGCTACAGCCGAGACCGCTTCCCGCACTGGCGGGACACGGGCAAGAACTGCGACGTGCGAGACAGCATCCTCCAGCGCGACGGCAAGGACGTGAAGCTTTCCGGCTGCAACGTGGTCGATGGGCGTTGGGAGAGCGTGTACGACGGCCGCACCGCCGCCGATCCCTCCGAGGTGGACATCGACCACATGGTGCCGCTGGCCAACGCGTGGCGCTCGGGTGCCGACGAGTGGGACGACGCGAAGCGCGGCGATTTCGCAAACGACACCACCCGTCCGCAGCTCCTCGCGGTTTCGGCGTCCTCAAACCGGTCAAAGGGTGACCAGGACCCGTCGCAGTGGAAGCCGGCTAACCGGTCGTACTGGTGCAAGTACGCTGAAAGCTGGGTTACGGTCAAGCACCATTGGCGGCTGACGGTGACCAACGCCGAGAAGACCGCCCTCACCGAGATGTTGGAGGGCTGTTCAGTGGGGAGCGATTCGTGAGCACTGCCGGGCAGAGCGGCCCGTCCGCCGCCGGCATGACCGCGGACGGCACCGCCGAGGCTCCCGCCGCCGTGCCGGGGGCCGGCATGGTCGCGGATTCGGGCGGCTCGGCTGCCCCGCAGAGCCGCAGCACCGACATCGTGCCCGGCCCCGGCGGCGTGATGACCGATGAGGTTGGCGTCGTCACCGGCGACCTGACCCTGCGCACCGAGTACGCGGACGGCAAGGTCACCCTCCGGGTGCAGTACAAGGACGCGGACGAGTGGTACGTAGTGACCGGCGCGTCGGTCGCGCTGGCCGACCCGGCGGGGCTGGACGCGGTGCACGATCTCGCGGTGGGCCTGCTGCACCGCCCCGAGGGCTGAGCCACCGCCCAGGCCGCACACCGGCCAGGGGCCGCCCGGTGTGGACGGCCCCTGACGGTGTCACGGGGTTGGGATCAGCTCGCCCGGCGGGTCGACCGGGCCGGTGCCCTCGGCCGGGCGGACCAGTTCCACCTCGACCTCGTGCGGCCGGATGTTGCCGGCAGCGATGTCCTCGGCGAAGTGGCAGGCCACCCGGTGCCCGCCAACCACGTCGCGCAGTTCCGGCCGCTCGTCGGCGCACCGGGTCGGCTGCGCCCACGGGCACCGGGTGTGGAACCGGCAGCCCGACGGCGGGTTGGTCGGCGAGGGCAGGTCGCCGGCGAGCAAAATCCGCTCCCGGCGGTCCTCCACGAGCGGGTCAGGCACCGGCACCGCGGACATCAACGCCCGGGTGTACGGGTGCATCGGCTCGCGGTAGAGGTCGTCGCTGGACGCCTCCTCCACCAGCCCACCGAGGTACATGACGCCCACGGTGTCGGCGATGTGCCGAACCACCGCCAGGTCGTGCGCGATGATCAGATACGTGAGGCCGCGCTCGTTCTGCAGGTCCTCCAGCAGGTTGAGCACCTGGGCCTGGATCGACACGTCCAGCGCCGAGACCGGCTCGTCGGCGACGATCAGGTCTGGGTTGAGCACCAGCGCCCGGGCGATGCCGATCCGCTGCCGCTGGCCGCCAGAAAACTCGTGCGGGTATTTGCTCAGGGACGACGCGGGGAGGCCAACGGCCTCCAACGTCTCGCGCAACCGCCGGTTCGTTTCGGCCTTGTCGTTGGCCAGCCCGTGCGCCTTGAGCCCTTCCACCAACAGCGACTCCACCGATTGGCGCGGGTCGAGGCTGGAGAGCGGGTCCTGGAAGATCATCTGCATCCGCCGGCGGGCGTGCCGCATCGCCTCGCCCTTCAGGGACCGGACGTCGGTGCCGTCGAAGATGATCTCGCCTTCGGTCGGCTCGACGAGCCGCAGCAGACCACGACCGAGCGTCGACTTGCCGCAGCCCGACTCACCGACCAGGCCGTACGTCTCGCCCTTGCGGATGCTCAGCGACACGCCGTCCACCGCGTAGACGTACCCGACGGTGCGATCGAAGAGCAGGCCGCTCTTGATCGGGAAGTGGACCTTGACGTCGCGTAGCTCGATCAGGGGTTCGGTCTGTTCGGTCATCGGACCGCCACCTCCTCGGAGACGGGGTTGTTGCAGCGGAGATCGCCGCCGGTGGCGGTGGGTTCGAGCGGCGGAGGCCCTTCCAGGCACGCGTCCACGACGTTGTCGCAGCGCGGCGCGAACGCGCAACCCTCGACCCACGGGATGTTGTCGGCCACCGACCCACGGATCGCGTGCAGCCGCTCACCGCGCGGTGAGTCCAGCCGGGGCACCGAGTTGAGCAACCCGTGCGTGTACGGGTGCCGGGCGTGCGCGAACAGCTCATGCCGCCGCTCCCGCTCGACGACCTTGCCGCCGTAGAGCACGTTGACGGTGTCGCAGAGCCCGGCCACCACACCCAGATCGTGCGTGATCATGACGAGCGCGGTGCCGGTCTCGTCGACCAACTGCTTGAGCAGGGTGAGGATCTGCGCCTGGATGGTCACGTCGAGCGCGGTGGTCGGCTCGTCGGCGATCAGTAGTCGAGGCTTGCAGGCCAGCGCGATGGCGATCAGCGCGCGCTGGCGCATTCCGCCGGAAATCTGGTGCGGATACTCCGTCAGTCGCCGCTGCGGGTCGGGAATTCCGACCGCGTCGAGCAAGTCCCGCGATTCGCGCAGCGCCTGCTTGCGGTCCCGGCCCTGGTGTCGCTCCAACACCTCGGCAACCTGAATGCCGATCGGGATGACGGGGTTCAGCGAGGAGAGCGGGTCTTGGAAGATCATGCTGATCTCCCGACCGCGACGGTCGCGCATGTCGTCGGACCGCAGCTTCAGCAGGTCGGTGCCCTCGAAGAGCACCTCCCCGGTGACCTTGTTACCTCGCTTGGGCAACAGGCCCATGATGGCCAGGCTGGTCACGCTCTTACCGCAGCCGGACTCGCCGACCAGGCCAACCGTCTGCCCCGGCTCCACCGTAAAACTGACCTTGTCCACGGCGGTGAAGGGCCGCTCGCCTCGCCGCTGGAACACGACGCTCAGGTCACGGACGTCGAGCAGGCTCATCCAGTCACTTCCTCACTGCTTTGGTCCTTCACTCGCGACTGCGGGGCTCGCAAGCTCACTCCTCGCGCTCGCCCGAGACGGGGTCCGGCCGTGCTGCTGGCGCTCACCGTCGTCACCGCCGGTTCTTCGGGTCGATCGCCTCGCGCATCGCCTCACCCAACAGGGTGAAGCCCAGCGCGACCACGATGATCGCGAGCGCGGGGTAGTACGCCAACTCCGGGCGGACCTCGAAATAGCGCTGACCGTCCACGCCGAGCATCAGGCCCCACTCGGCCCGGTTGATGTCCGGGTCGCCGAGGCCCAGGAAGGAGAGCGCCGCGGCGTCCAGAATGGCCACCGCGAAGGTCAGGGTGGCCTGCACGATCACCGCGGTCAGCGAGTTGGGCAGCATGTGCCGCAGCACGATGTTGCGCTCCTTGACGCCGAGCGCGCGGGCAGCGAGCACGTGGTCGCTCTCCCGCTGGGCCAGCATCGAGCCGCGCAGCAGCCGGGCGAAGATCGGCACGCTGACGATGGCCACCGCGAAGATGACAGTCCACTGGCTCGACCGGCTGGCCATCGCGACCAGGGTGATCGCGAGCAGCAGGCTGGGCAGGGCCAGCATCACGTCGGTGAGCCGCATCAGGACCACGTCGACCCAGCCGCCGAAGGCACCGGCGATCGCACCGATCAGCACGCCGAACGCGAGACCGATGAGGGTGGCGAGCACGCCGACGAAGAGCGTCTGCCGGGCGCCGTAGATCATGCGGGACAGGAAGTCCCGGCCGAGCGGGTCGGAGCCGAGCGGGAATTCACCGCTGGCACCCGGGATGGTGTCGACGGTGAGGTTCTTCGTCAGCTCGTCGAAGCGCTGCACCGGATCGTGTGGAGCGATCAGCGGGGCGAAGATCGCCACCAGGATGAACAGCCCCACGATGCCGGCGCCGAGGATCGCAACGGGGTTGCGCCGCAGTCGACGTACGGCGTCGCGGACGAGGCTGACCCCGCCGCGGTCGGCGGCACTCGCTTGGGCCAACTCGTCGAGCCGTGCCTTCTTCCGGTCGCCGAGCAGGCCGATGCTGCGCTCGCTCATGCCGGGGCGTGGCTTGTCATCCCCGCTGCGGGGAGCCGGCGTGCCGGCCTGGGTGGTCGGGTCACTCATCGCACACGCACCCTCGGGTCGATGAAGGCGTAGGAGAGGTCGACCAGCAGGTTGACCACCACGAAGACCAGCGCGGCGAGCAGGATGATCGCCTGGAGCACCGGGTAGTCCCGGCCGCCGCTGATCGAGTCGGTGATCAGTGTGCCGATGCCGCCCCAGTTGTAGACCTTCTCGGTGAGCACCGCGCCGGACAGGAGCGCGCCGGTCTGCAAGCCGATGGTGGTGACCACCGGCAACAGCGCGTTGCGCAGGATGTGCCGGCCACGGATGGTGCGGTGCCGCAAGCCCTTCGCCTCGGCGGTCCGCACGTAGTCCTCGTTCAGAACGTCGAGCACGCTGGCCCGGGTGATCCGCACGATCACCGCCAGCGGGATGGTGGCGAGCGTGATCGCCGGCAGGATCAGATGCCACAGCGCGTCGGCGCTGGCATCGAACTCTCGGGTGAGCAGGCCGTCGAGCACGAAGAACCCGGTGACATTTGTGTTGTCCAGTCCGGTGGTGAGCCGCCCGGACGGCGGGAACCAGTGGATGTTCTGCGTGAAGACGTCCTTGAGCAGGTAGCCCAGGAAGAAGATCGGGATCGAGATGCCGAGCAGGGTGCCTGCGATGGTGAGGTTGTCCAGCGAGCGTCCGCGCCAACGCGCGGCGAGGTAGCCGAGCGGCACCCCGAGACCGACCGCGATGATCATCGCGGCGAGAGCCAGCTCGATGGTGGCCGGGAAGGCGCGGCTGATGACCTCGGTGACCGGGTCACCGGTCCGGATCGAGTTGCCGAAATCGCCGGTCACCACCCGCTGCATGAACTTGCCGTACTGCACCAGGATCGGCTGGTCGTAGCCGAGCGCCTTGGTCAGCAGGGCGCGGCGCTCGGGCGTGGCCCGCTCGCCGAGCAGCGCCTCGACCGGGCCTCCGGGCAGGTTCCGCAGCCAGATGAAGATCAGCGCCGACAGCGCTATGAGGGTCACCACCAACTGCAGGAGGCGGCGAACTATGACTCGCAACATCTCTCACACACCAGACTCTCGATGATCGCGGAATCGGCCCGGGCCGGGAGGAGCCCCGGACCCGGGCCGATCACGCCTACGGCGTCAGCCGATGAACGTCACTTGCTGATGCTGACCGTGTTGAACCGCTCGTCGGTCAACGGGCTGGCAACCAGACCCTTGACGTCCTTGGTGACGACGATGGCCGGCGGGGCGTGCCAGAGCGGCACGGCCGGCAGCCACTTGGCGGCGATGTCCCGGTTGACCTGCTCCCAGGCCGCCTTCTTGCCGGCGTCGTCGACGGTGCCGTCGGCCTTGGAGATGGCGTCGAACATCTCGGTCATCGACTGGTCGCCGAACTCGGCCTTGGCGCGGCCGAAGAACGTGCCGACGAAGTTGCCCGGGTCGTTGTAGTCACCGGTCCAGCCGAGGATGTGCAGGTCGTGCTTGCCGAACTGCTGCACGTCGTCCTTGAAGCCACCGTTCCACGGGCGAGGCACACCGTTGACCTTGATGCCGACGGCCTGCAGGTCGTTGGCAAGGACGGTGAAGATCTCCTGCGGGTTCGGCATGTACGGCCGGGTGACGTCCGGCGGGTAGTAGAAGTTGAGCGTCAGGCCCTCGGCGCCGGCATCCTTGAGGAGCTGCTTGGCCTTCTCCGGGTTGTAGTCGTACTTCTGCACGTCCGGGGCGTAGCCGAGCACGGTGTCCGGCTGGAACTCGTCGGCGACCTTGGCGCCACCCGGGCCCTTGGTCTGCACCAGCTGCTGGCGGTTGAGCGCGTAGGCGATCGCCTGGCGCACCCGCAGGTCCTTCAGCTTCGGGTTCTTCTGGTTGAGGCCCAGGTAGAGGATGTTGAACGCCGGGCGGTTGACGACCTGGAAGCCCTCACCCTCGAGCGCCTTGCGGTCCGCCGGGGCCGGGAAGTCGATGCCCTGGACGGTGCCGGCACGGAGCTCCTGCTTGCGGGTGCTCTCGTCCTTGATGATCTTGATGATCATCTTGTCTACCTTGGCCTTCTCGCCGTAGTAGTCCGGGTTCCGGTTCAGGGTGATCTCGTTCTTGGCCTTGTCCCACCCACCGAAGGTGAACGGACCGGTGCCGACCGGGTGCTCGTTGGCGAACGCGCTGTACGAGAACGAGTCACCGTTCTGCGAGACCGTGTTGGCGTCGTACTTCTTGAGCGCCTCGGGGCTCGCGATCGACAGCGAGGTCAGCGCGAAGGCACCGGGGAAGGCGCCCTTGTACTTGTTCAGGGTCAGGACGGCGGTTCCGTCGTCCTTGGCCTCGCACTTGTTGTAGATCGACTCGCCGGCACCCTCGGCCTCGTTCTTGGCGAACCCGCCGAAGGTGTCCATGTAGTAGATCATCTGGGACTGGGCGGCAGCGCCCTTCATGTTGTACCAGCGGTCGAAGTTGAAGCAGACCGCAGCGGCGTTGAACGGCGTACCGTCGTGGAACTTCACGCCCTGGCGGAGCTTGAACGTCCAGACCTTGCCAGCCGGGTCGTGCTCCCAGGTCTCGGCCAGGCCACCCTGCAGGTCCGCGGTGCCCGGCTTGTGGGTCACCAGGGTGTCGAACATTTGCCGGACCGGCCGGAACGACTCACCGTCATCGTTGAAGATCGGATCGAAGTTCTTCGGGTCACCGGCACCCGCGAAGATGAAGGTGCCGCCAGTCTTGGCCTCGCCACTGTCGCCGCCGCGCTCGCTCTTCGCGCAGCCGGCCGCGCCGACCGCCAGAGCGGCAACGGCCGCGATGGCCACGGCTGTTTTAAGCCTTCTCGCCTGCATCTCTCACCTCTGTCATGCGCATGACCACGCCGAGCTGTGGCTCGGTCCGTGTGCGGGAGGCTATGACATGTCACACGCGAAGCGGAACGGCCGCGTGGCAATCGCTATCAAGCCGACACCTTGCGCGGGGGTCTGACAGTCGACGGCACGGCGAACACATGGCGCGACACATCGATCCGTACGGGGTCGGGCACCAAAACGGGGGCGGCACCGTCGATGACGGCACCACCCCCGGGGGTACGACTCAAACGGCCCGACGACCCTCGAAGGCCCGGCCGAGGGTGATCTCGTCGGCGTACTCCAGGTCGCCACCGACCGGCAGCCCGCTGGCCAGCCGGGTCACCGAGATCCCCATCGGCTTCACCATCAGCGCCAGGTAGGTGGCGGTCGCCTCGCCCTCGGTGTTCGGATCGGTGGCCAGGATCAACTCCCGAACTCCGCCACCGCCGAGCCGGATCAGCAACTCCCGGATGCGCAGATTGTCCGGGCCGATCCCCTCCAGCGGATTGATCGCGCCACCCAGCACGTGGTAGCGACCGCGGAACTCACCGGTCCGCTCGATGGCCACCACGTCCTTGGGCTCCTCCACCACGCACAGCACCTCGTCGGTGCGGCGCGGGTCGCGGCAGATCCGGCACTGCTCGGACTCGGCCACGTTGTAACAGGTCGTGCAGAACCGCACCAGCTCCTTGACCTTGCGCAGCGCGCCGGCCAGCCGGTTGACGTCGGCAGGATCCGCCGACAGGACATGGAACGCGATCCGCTGAGCGCTCTTCGGGCCCACGCCCGGCAGCCGGCCCAGTTCGTCGATCAGATCCTGGATGGCACCTTCGTACATCTGCCGGCTCAGAAACCGGGCAGGCCGAGGCCGCCCATGCCACCGGCGACCGGACCCATCTTGCGCTCGGTCAGCTCCCGTGCCGCCTCGGCGGCGTTGTGCATGGCCGCGACGACCAGGTCCTCCAGCGTCTCCACGTCGTCCGGGTCGACGGCCTTCGGGTCGATCTTGATGGCCTTGAGCTCACCGGAACCGGAGACGGTCGCGGTGACCAGCCCACCGCCGGCGGTGCCGGTCAGCTCGGCCTCGGCCAACTCGGCCTGGGCGGCGGCGATCTGCTGCTGCATCTTCTGCGCCTGCTTCAGCATCTGCTGCATGTTCGGCTGTCCACCTGGGCGCACGGATGGCTCCTTCTCGCACTCGTCTGCTCGGCCGCCGCCCAGCCTATCCGCTGGGACCGACCCCACCCCGCCCGGTGCGTCCGTCCACGCCGAGACCGGGCCGACTTGCACAGGTACGGCTACCACTACCCCGAACCGGCCATCTGCTGGTAGTGCGCCGAGAGCCGTCGCCCTGGTGTGCTCATGAGCATGAATCTCAACCGCACCGGCCGGGTCGGCGCTTTGTGCTGGGTCGCGGCCGCACCGATCTTCCTCGTCGCCAGTCTTGTCACCGGCCTACGCTGGCGCGAGCCGACCTACAGCTGGGCCACCCACAACATCAGCGACCTTGGCAACGTCCACTGCGGCATCTGGGACAGCAGTCGGCCCCGCTACGTCTGCTCGCCGTGGCACCCCCTGATGAACGCCGCACTGCTGGTCACCGCGCTGCTGCTCGCCGCCGGGCTCCTGCTGACCTGGCGGGTCCTCGGTCGGGGCGGCGTGGTGCGCTCGGCCCAGATGCTCCTGCTGCTGGCCGCCGGCGGGTACGCCCTGGCGGACTTCTACCCCGCAGACGTCGACGAGAACCTGCACGTCCTCGGCGCATTTCTGATCATGGGGCTGGGCAACGTCGGCCTGCTCCTCGCCGGATTCGCGCCAGGCACCACGACGCTCGGCCGATGGCGACCGCTCACCCTCACCGCCGGGTTCATCGCCCTGGCCGGGACGGTGCTGTTCTTCGCCCAGCAGAGCGCCGGGATCGGGGTCGGCGGCATGGAACGGGTCGCCGTGCTGCCCTTCCCATTCTGGGCCTGCTGCCTAGGCGTCCTGCTAGCCGAAACCCCAACCCCAGCCCGTGTCGATCATGCAGTTGTGGTGGGTGACAAAGCGCCCAGGATGAACTTGTTCGGGCACCACAACTCCATGATCGACGAAAGTTAGCGGGCGTCGACCTCGTTGATCTTCTCGGCTCCGAAGGTTTCCCGGAGCAGCCGTACCGCCTGCTCTTCACTGGACTCCCGCGCGGTCTTCTCGTCGATGACCTCGTCCAACGGCTCGTCGCCCGGGTCGAACCCCTCGTAGACCGGGGCCGCCGCTGGTGCCGCGCCACCCGGCCGACCACCACGCGAGGGGCCGTCGTAGTCCGGGTCGTAGGGCGGCTCGCCGGCCCATTCGGCGTCCGCGACGGGCCGGGCCGCCGATCCGGTACGCGCACCGCGCCCCGCCGCCGCCGCGCGAGCTGCGGCGATGGCGCTGCTCACCGGTGCGCCACCGGCTGTCGCCGGCTGTCGGGCCGCCGGTGTCGAGTTGCCTCGCCCGCCGGGGGTGCCGCCGCCTGCCGCCGGGCCGGGGCCACCTGGACCGCCTGGTCCGGTGCCGTTGGCGCTACCGCCGTTGACGCTGGAGCCGTTCGCGCCGGAGCCGTTGGCGCCGGTCGGTGTAGGTGCCGAGCCGGAGCCGCCCGGTGCAGCGCCGGGGCTTGCGTCGTTTCCGGCCGACGCGCCACCCGGACGGGCGGCCTCCGGCCAGTCTTCGTCATCGGTCGCCTCGGCAGCGGGGGCGCCACCGCCGGGACGGGCGGCCTCCGGCCAGTCGTCCTCGTCATCAGCAGGTGCGGCGGGCGGCGCTCCGCCCTGCCGGCCTGCACCGTGGCCACCGGAGCCGTCCCCACCGCGCGCACCCGCTTCAGGAAGACCACCACGGGCACCCGGGCCGGCAGCGCCTGTCGAATTCGCTGCGGCGGGCAGCGCGTTGGTCGAGCCAGCAGCGCCGGTTGAGGTCGGCGCAGCGGACGGCGCGCTCGACGAGCCGGCAGCGCCGCTCACGCCCGGCGCGCCAACAGCGCCGTTCACGTTCGACGCGCCAACAGCGCCGTTCACGTTCGACGCGCCGGCAGCGCCGTTCACGCTCGGCGCGCCAACAGCGCCGTTCACGTTCGACGAGCCGGCAGCACCACTCACGCCCGGCGCGCCAACAGCGCCGTTCACGTTCGGCACGCTCGACGCGGCGGGCCCGGCAGTCGGATTCGGCGCGCTCGACGTGACCGGCGGCCCGTCCGGCGCGGAGGGCGGTGCGGCGGGCGGCGCGGCGGGTCGGGTCGGCGCAGCGGATTGCGAGCGCTGCGGACCGGACAGCGACACGCCACCGCGCTCGCCGGCGACCTCGCAGCGGATCTGCCAGCGCCCGCCCAACTCCTCGTAGAGCGCGTCGGTGAGCACCGCCGCATGATCGGCCATCATCTTGGCCAGCACGGTGGACTTCACCGTCAGCACCAGCATGTCGCCGTCAAGTTCACGCACCACAGCGTCGCGCATCAGGGCGGCGATCCGCTTGTTGGTCCGGTTGACCTTGCCGACCACGTCGGGCCAGACGCGGCGAACCGCGACCGCGTCCAGCGCTGCGGCCGGCGCACCCGGTCGAGGTGGCTCCGGCGTGGCCGGGTCGGGGAGCACTGCCGACGGCGGCACCACGCGACGTGGGGCCAGCGAGCCGGTGTCCGGCCCGGCGGGCGAGACGGGTCCCGACCCGGCGACGGTCGATGCACCGGGTGACGCCGGGATCGGCGAGTCGGCGGCCGAGACGTGCGAGGCAGGTACGCCCGAGGCCTGAGCGTGCGAGGCAGGCACGCCCGAAGCCTGAGCGTGCGAGGCAGGTGCCCCGGAGACCGAAGCAGTCGACGCGGGAGCGCCCGAGGCCGCAGCGCTCTGGGTCGGGGATGCTGCCGGGTCGACCGCCCACGGCGGTGCGGAGGTCGGGGCGTTGACGGGTGCCGGGGTGGCGGCAGCCGGCACCGGGGTGCCCGGCTGTGGGCGTACTCCTGGGTGGTTGGTTGGCACGGAGCCGGCGGCGGCCGGCGGCGCGTCGGTGCCGCTCAGGGTGAGCCGACGTTCCATCCGCTCAAGGCGCTGGAGCAGGCCACCGGTGGAGTTGTCGGTGCCGGGCAGCAGCATCCGGGCGCAGATCAGCTCCAGCAGCAGGCGGGGCGCGGTGGTGCCGCGCATCTCGACCAGCCCGTTGTGCACGATGTCGGCGCAGCGGGAGAGCGTGGCCGAGCCGAGCTGCGAAGCCTGGGCTGCCATCCGTTCGATCTGGTCGGCCGGGCCGTCGATCAGACCCTTCGCGGCGGCGTCCGGCACCTGCTGGATCACGATCAGGTCGCGCAGCCGTTCCAGCAGGTCGGAGGCGAACCGGCGCATGTCGTGCCCGGCTTCGGCGACCCGGTCGACGGTGGCGTACGCGGCCGCGCCGTCACCGGCGGCCAGCGCGTCGCACATCTCGTCGATCAGCGCCGAGTCGGTGACCCCGAGCAGCGCGACGGCCCGGGCGTAGCTGACCCCCTCCGCGCCGGCGCCGGCGATGAGCTGGTCGAGCACCGAGAGGCTGTCCCGCATGCTGCCGCCACCGGCGCGGACCACCAGCGGAAAGACCGCCGGCTCGACGGCGACGCCCTCGGCCTGGGTGAGCTGCTCCAGGTACGGGCGGACCACCTTCGGCGGAAACAGCCGGAACGGGTAGTGGTGGGTCCGCGACCGGATCGTGCCGAGGACCTTCTCCGGCTCGGTGGTGGCGAAGATGAACTTGACGTACTCCGGGGGCTCCTCGACCAGCTTGAGCAGGGCGTTGAAGCCCTGGGTCGAGACCATGTGCGCCTCGTCGATGATGTAGATCTTGAAGCGGCTGCTGGCTGGCGCGAAGAAGGCGCGCTCGCGCAGCTCGCGGGCGTCGTCGACACCGCCGTGGCTGGCCGCGTCAATCTCGATCACGTCGATCGAGCCGGCACCGTCGGCGGCCAGCGAGCGGCAGGAGTCACACTTGCCGCACGGCTCGGGTGTGGGGCCCTGCTCACAGTTGAGCGAGCGGGCCATGATCCGGGCGCTGGTGGTCTTGCCGCAGCCACGGGGGCCGGAGAAGAGGTAGGCGTGGTTGAGCCGCCCGCTGCGCAGCGCCCGCGACAGCGGCTCGGTCACGTGCTCCTGACCGATGACCTCAGCGAAGGTACGCGGCCGGTACTTGCGGTAGAGCGCCAGCGTCACTCGTCCCGCCTCCTCTCGACCGAGCCATTCTGCGCCGGTCAGGCGCGGGTGACCACCCACCCCGCCGCGCACTGTGGTTGCGGCCCGTTTGACCGGCTTGATCGACTCCATGTCGGCGACATGGCGGCATCCACGGCCCGGGAAAGCCCCACATCGGCGACCTGGCGAGGGGCCCCGGAGACAAAAAGGCCTCCCGTGCACCCGGCAGAGCTCGCTTATCCTTGCTGCCTTCCGGCCCTGGGGAGGTTCACGAGATACCGCCGCACGGGAGGTGCCGCCAAGCCTACCCGACCCCTCGTCGATCTTCAGGGGGTGGTGGGGTGGCCCGGCCGACGCGGGCCTGTATCCTGGCTCGCGGAGGATTCGCCTAGAGGCCTAGGGCGCACGCTTGGAAAGCGTGTTGGGTTTACACCCTCACGAGTTCGAATCTCGTATCCTCCGCTCGCCTGAGCAGCACCAACGACAGGGCCGGCCCCACGGGGACCGGCCCTGAGTCGTCTGCGCGGTGGATCAGCCCACCACCTGGACGTTCTCCGCGCCCTGCGCCGAGAGCCACGCTTCGAGTTCGCCACCGCCGAGGGACCGGCTCGTTGCCTCGTCGACGAAGACCGGGCCGACGACAGCCCCCTTTGCGCCTTCGAACTGGCAGCCGAAGATCCTCGCGCCGCTCAGCACCGCCGGCATGCTCGTGCCGCCGATCGTGCACCAGCGCAGGCTGGCGAACTCAAGGTTGGCGCCGCGCAGGTCAGTCTTGTAGAGCTTGGCGGAATTGAGGATCGCGTAGCTGAGATCGGCACCAACCAGAACGGCGTCGTCGAGTTGCACCGAGAACAGCCGCGCCGCGCGGAAACGCGCCTCACCGGCCGAGCAGCCGACCATTTCCGCCTTCGTCAGGTCAGCGCAGGAGAAATCCGCGCCCTGCAACTCGGCGTTGGTCAGGTTGGCGTCGCCGAGGTCGGCCCCCTCGAATCGGGCGCCGACCAGGTGGGAATTGGCGAGGTAGGCGCCGGCCAGGTCGAGACGGCTGAGATCAGCGCCGCGAAAATCGAGAAAATCACCCGACAGGTACGCCGTGGTCGACGAGAACCACTTCTCCAACGCTTCCCGAGCCTCGGGGCAGTCCGGCCAGCGAATCACGTCGCTACTGCTCGACATCGACCTCGAACCCCGGCTCACCACCGGCCGCGCTGCTCGTCCGGGTTCGGTAACCCCTTCCACGTTTGGAACCTCGGCCGTCATGTGTCCCCTCGGTCGCTCAAGGTGATCATGCTGAGCTGGCGAGGCTAACATGAGCGACTGTCCAGGTGAGACGCCATAACCCACCCACTGCGCTGCCCGTGGTCTGATCGACGTCGTGACTGAGGCGACGTGGCAGTGGGACGAGACCTTGTACGCGGGCAGCGCCCGCCATTACAGCGTGGGCCGGCTGCCCTATCCGCCCAGTCTCGCCGAGGCAATCGGCACCGCCCTCGACCTCGACGGCACCGGTCGACTCCTCGACGTCGGCTGTGGGCCTGGGCCGTTGACGCTGCTGCTCGCGCCCCTGTTCGAGGCGGCGGTGGGCGTCGACGCCGACCCGGACATGCTCGTCGAGGGGCAGCGCAGAGCTGACGACGTCGGGGCGACAAACGTCGAGTGGCGCCACCTTCGCGCCGAGGCCCTGCCGGCCGACCTGGGCACATTTCGGGTGGCCACGTTCGCCCAGTCGTTCCATTGGATGGACCGCCCGCTCGTGGCTCGTCGAGTCCGCGAGATGCTCACGCCCGACGGGGCCTGGGTCCATGTGGCCGCCAGCACGCACCGTGGCCCGGCCGATGACGAGGCGCTGCCCTACCCCCGACCGCCCTGGCGGGAGATCGACGAACTGGTCGCCAGCTACCTGGGGCCGGTCCGCCGGGCCGGGCAGGGGTTGTTGCCAGCGGGCACCCCTTCGGGCGAGCAGGAGATCATGCGAGGCGCCGGCTTCACCGGCCCCACGCAGATCGAGGTGGACGGAGGGATGGTCGTGGAGCGCTCCGTGGACGAGATCGCCTCGGCGGTGTTCTCGCTGTCCAGCTCGGCACCGCATCTGTTCGGCGACCGACTACCCGCCTTCGAGGCAGATCTGCGCCACGTACTGACGACGGCGGCGCGAGATGGTCTCTTCGCTGAACGGCGACGAGAGGTCGCCGTGGCGATCTGGCGCCCCTGACGCCGATCAACCGCGGGCGCGAGCCAGGAAGGCCCTGACACCGGCCAGCCGCGGGCGCGAGCCAGGAAGGCCCTGACACCGGCCAGCCGCGGGCGCGAGCCAGGAAGACCCTGACGTCCCTCAGCCGCGGGCGCGCGCCCAGGAAGACCCTGACCTCCCTCAGCCGCGGGCGCGGGCCCAGGAGAGGAAGCGTTCGGTAAGCCGTGCCGGGTCGACCTCGATGAGCTGTTCGCCGGCTTCGGCCTGGAGCGTCGCCAGGTAGACGGTCAACGCCAGCCGGTCGTGCCGGTACTCACCGAGCAACCGCAGTTTCGCCGCCGAGCAGGGCCAGGCGATGCCGCACGCCGCGCAGCGCCAGGTCGGGCGGGTGGGTAGGTGATCCCGGTGGCGGCGGCGGGACATGGGCGAGCCTCCTTCGGCGCTGGAAGGGGTGCCGCCCCGCCTCCCCGTCGGGGCGGCACCCGGACTGACGCCGACCGCCGGGCTACTGCACCTCCACCGGCCGCGCCGTCTTCTGCGAACCACCCTCGGCTGCGTTACGAGACAGATACACCGCGTAGCGATATGGTCCTCAGATATTCGAGACATCCGATGGAGGGGCCGTGAACGACGCGCTTCGGGTGGCGCTCAGCGACACCGGGCACACCACCGAATCCCTCGCCGAGACCGTCGGCGTCGACCCGAAGACCGTGGGGCGCTGGTTGACCGAGGGGCGCATCCCGCATCCTCGGCACCGCCTGGCGGCAGCGGAGGCCCTCCATAAGGACGTGTCGGACATCTGGCCGGACACTTCAAGACGTCGTGACCCCATCTGGTTCCGTCCGTGGCAGGAAATTGAGCGCGAGGCGGTGTCGCTTCGCTGGTTTGAATCAACCGTCCTGCCGGGGCTCCTCCAGACCGAGGCGTACGCGCGTGCGGTGCTGAGCGGCGCGGGTCTGATCCCCCGGGACGACATCGACCGACACCTCACCGTCCGACTCGGCCGGCAGGGCGTGCTCAGGCGGGACGACCCGCCGCAGTTCACGGCGGTCATCGACGAGGCGATCCTCCGTCGCCCGGTCGGCGGCCGGTCGACCATGCGCGAGCAACTGCTGGCCGTGGTGACGGCCTGCGCCGAGCCGCACATCCGGGTACACGTCGTGCCCAGCACGGTCGGTGCCTACGCCGGCCTCAACGGGCCGTTCGTGATCGCGCACAGCCACGACCACCGGGTCGCCGGCTATCTCGACAACCAGCTCCAGGGACAAGTGGCTAGCGACCCCGACGACATCGCCGCCATGATGGCGGCATGGGAGAACGTGCGCGGGGAGGCGTTGTCCCACTGGCAGTCAGTCGATCTCATCACGGAAGTGGCGGAGACATGGAGCTGAACGGCGCCCGGTGGCGCAAGAGCAGCCGCAGCAGCGGCAACGGCGGCGCGTGTGTCGAGGTCGCCGACAACCTGCCCGGCGTCATCGGCGTACGGGATTCGAAGGACCCGGCCGGCCCCACGCTGACCTTCGCGCCAAGGTCCTGGCAAGCGTTCGTAACCCAGCTAACCCAAAGCGCCTAACAACGCCCCCGTCCACGTCGACGACTCCGCGATCTTGCACTTACTGTCCCGACAGATCAGGGCATTCCACCCGGATCGGCGACAGCAAGTGCAAGATCGCGAGGGGTGGAGGGGTGCGGGTACGGTCGGGGGCGGGCGGAGCCTGGGCCCGTCGTACACATGTTCTATCCACAGGCTGTGGACGGCGGAGGGTTCGATGAGTTACCAGCTCAGCGCGGTGGTCGCCGACGCGGAGCTGCTCCGCGAGCAGACCGCCGAGCTGGATCGCGCGGTCCTCGGCGAGCTACGGCAGGATTTCGCCCTGCTGCCGATCACCCCACAGTTGGTGGTGGAGCTGACCGGGTCGCTGCCGGATTTCGCGACGGACGACCCGAGTGCCGAGCACCCGTTCAACTTGGTGTTGTCGCCAGCGTTGGTGGAGTTGCTGGCCCGGTGGTCACTGACGGGACCATTGGCCTACCTGGAGGCGGAGTTCTGGGGCGGCGTCGGCCACCAGTCGGCGGCGGTGTGGCTGGGTGGTTCGCTGTCGTGGGGTCCGCGCTTCGACGACGAGCTGGATACGCCGCGCGAGCAGTGGCCGATCAACGCGGCCCTCATCCAGCTCGGTGTCGAGCCGGGCGCGTGGATCGACCCGTTCGCCGAACTGGGGTTGCACCTGGAGCGAGACACCGACGGCTGGTTGGCGCACGGACGCCGTCGACTCAGTGCCGACTACTGGGATGAGCTGGTCGAGCAGTGGGAAAATCAGTAATCCGGCTAGCGGCAGCAACCTGAACGCTCCCATTCCGTTGGGGACTGGGGGATTCCATGAAATTGCGACAATTCGCGTTTATTGCCATGCTGATGACGGCTGCCACGATTGCTGGCAGCGGCGTACCGCCAACCGGGCCACTCCCGGACGGCCGGCCCGCAGGCAGCGTGGAGATCATTGACCTGAACGGCCTCAGCAACATCGAGTTCGGTGACACCGAGGACGAGCTGACCCGACGCGGCATCCTGCTCACCAATCTGGATGCCTGCGGGCCGACGCTCGCCGGCCACGACACGGTCAGCCCGGTCTTCGTGGAGGACAAGCTGGTGCTGCTCTGGGTCGGCGACCCGATGCGGACACCGGAGGGCATCACGGCGGGCTCACCCGTCGAGCAGGTCTGGGCCCGCTATCCGCAGGTCACTCGGCTCCGGGCTCCACAGGGGACGCACCGCCTCGACGGGTTACTCGCCCGCAGCGGCGACCGCGCGTACCTCTTCCTGCACGACGGGCGCACGGTCCGAAAAACCATCGCGGGGTACGCCGACTGGGCCCGCCGCCTCTTCGACGAAGGGGCGGGCCCATGCTGATCGGCGCAACTGATCAGGGCGATGCGGTGCCGACGCAGTCGAAGTCGCTGGCCGGCAACCTTCCGTCGGCGAGATAGGCGATGACCGCGCCGTCGACGCAGGCGTTGCCGTAATTGCCGAAGACACCGTGGATCCGAGCATTGCGCAGGGTGAGCAGCCGGGAACCGGTCAGCGCCCGGTGCATTGCCTGGCCGTGGCGGTAGATCGTCCGGGTGTCCCCGGTGGACTGCACGATCAGGGCGGGCACGCCATTCTGCACCACGGTCGGCAGCTCCCGTGGCTGCTGCGGCCAGAACGCGCACGGGCTGATCGCCCTGGTCAGCTCCCCGAACCGGGGCTCACTGGCCCGATGCTGCCGGATGTCTCGCCAGTAGTCCGCGGGATCGCGGGACACCGGCACGTCTCCGCACAGGATCGCGGCCTGCACGCTGCCCGTTGCCGACTCGGCGCCGGTCAGCAGGAACGACAGAGTGTCCGCCAACGACGCGGTGGGTGTCGCCGAGCCGGACATCGCGGCCTGCCGAAGCACCTGGACCGTCTCCGCGAGGTCGGCGTGCGTCTCGTCCCGGTCGTCGCCGAGCCGGTTGAGCAGCAGGTACGGCAGCGACTGTCGGTCCACCCGGTAGTGGCCCACTCGCAGCGGACGGCGGGTCGCCGCCGCGTGGATCCCGTCCACGACGGCCAGCACCTGCTGGCCGGTGCTGCCCAGGCCGTACCGGTCATCGTGGCGGGCCACCCAGTCCGCCCAGTCGCGCAGTGCCACTTCGTTGGCGGGCCCGGCCTCGCGCAGCACCCTCGCGCCGTAGTTCGCTGGGTCGACCGCGCTGTCCAGGACGACCCGATCCGCCCGGTCGGGGAACATTTGGGTGTAGACCGCGCCGAGGTACGTGCCGTAGGAGTAGCCGAGGTAGGACAGCTTGGGTTCGCCGAGCACAGCCCGGAGGAGATCCATGTCGCGAGCCGTGTTTCGGGTGGTGACGTGCGGCAGCAGCTCGGCGTTCCGACGGGTACACCGCGCAGCCAGGTCCCGTTCGAACGCGGTCAACCGGTCGAACGCGGCGTGGTCCGACCCGGCTGAGCGGGTCCAGGTGCCGGTCGGCCAGCCGCAATCAAGTGGGGTGCTGCGACCAACGAAGCGGGGATCCAACCCGACCAGGTCGAACCTCGCCCCGACGTCACCCATCCACTGCCGTATCGGCAGGACATCCGACATCCCCGGCGCACCTGGACCGCCGGTGTTCAGCAGCATGATGCCGACCCGGCGCTCGGTATCGGTCGCCGCCAGCCGGGACAGCGCCAGGGTGATGGTGCCGCCGCCTGGGCGGGCGTAGTCCAGCGGCACGGTCAGCTCAGTGCAGGTCGCGCCCGCGTGATCCAGCTCGGCACCGACCTGGTCGGCCGAACCCCGCTGACAGGCGTGCCAGTAGAGGTGTTGGCGCTTGTAACCGCTCAAGTCGTCGGCATCGGCGCGTACCGAGGCGGCGTTGGCGGCACCGCCGACGGCGACGGTGATCCCAATGGCGGTCAGCACCGCCATCATCCTTGTCGCGCTGCTGATCCCGTTCCAGGTCATCTGCGTCTCCATTGTTGTCGAGGAATCCGCCCGGCGACGGCTCACCGGGCCTCGCACAGGGCGGCGTGGAGAGTCGTGGACAGCGCCTGCCAGCTCTCGTACGACGCCGGTTCGTCGTTCACGACGAGCTGGGCGCGTCGACCGTCGGCGGTGACCCCGCCGAGGGTGCGGAAGCCCGGCGTCGTCCCGCCGTGCCCCCAGTAAAGAGTTCCGCCACAGCCGGCCAGTGGCGTCGAGATGATCCCGAGCCCGTATCGGGCGCCGGGCCACAGCCGGTCCGGGTCGGCCGGCACCGTCTGGGTCAACACGGCGAGGCGGGTTGAGTCCAGCAGTTGCCCGCCGAGCAGCGCGGCGAAGAACCGATTCTGGTCGGCGAGGGTCGAGACCAGCGCCCCACCGGCCCCGCCGTACGACATGTTGAGCTCGGTGACATCGCGCCGTTCCTCAGCGCCGACCAACGCGTAGCCGCGCGGATGGGGCCCACGGATCCGCACGGCGTCACCGGGCCAGTAGGTGTCGTTCAAGCCCAACGGCCCGATGATCCGCCGGGTGATCTCCGCGCCGATGTCGAGACCGGTGGCCCGCTCGACGATCAGGCCAGCGAGGACGTAGTTGGTGGTCGAGTAGTGCCAGCTCGCATTGGGTGACGGCTGGGCCAGCGCCATCGCGATCAGCTCTGCCGGCGAGTAGTGCCGATACCGCCACCGATCCACCCGGTCCCAGTCCAACGCGTCAACGTGGTCGGGCAGGCCGCTGGTGTGCCGCAACAGATCGCGGACGGTGATCCGCCGGCCGTCGTACCCGTTGCCCCGGACCAGACCCGGCAGGTATCTCTCAACGGGGGCGTCCAACCCGATACGGCCCTCGGCAACGAGTTGCAGCACCACGGTCGCGGTGAACGTCTTGGTCGAGCTGCCGATCCTGATCCGTTCGTCGGCACGCATCGGCCGGTTTGTTCGCAGGTCGGCCCGACCACTGGCGTCGGACCACCAGCCGCAGCTGGGCCCATACACCTCGATGGCCGCACCGACCAGCCGGTGGGTGCCGGTGAGATCGTGCAGCGCGGCCGTCGTCGCCGGCAGGCCGGAGCACGCCGGCCCAGGCTGGCGGGCTACGGCCGGCCCACTCGCGCCGCCGAGGGCGAGCAGGACAACCCCGGCGAGCACGCCGAAACGTTGCCTTTGTCGTGTCGGTGTTCTCATCTCACCGACGCTAGGGACGGCGGGTCGGGCCCACGAGAGAGCAGAGGCCCCGATCGATGGTGTAGCTGGCTACACTGCCCCACCGCCACTGGTGGGCGGAGAATATGACGATGCGGCGGGCATGGTTCGCAACGACATACCTGGTGACCGGCGGGGCCACAGCGGTCGCGTCGGCGGTCGCTCTCGGCGCGCTGGCTGTGGCACTCGGGTTGAGCCTCGTCCTGGTTGGCGTCGCGCTGCTGCCCTCAGCCGTGCACGTCCTCGGATCGGTCGCTCACCTGGAGCGGCGCCGCGCCGACCGGCTGCTGGTCACGCCGGTCCCGGCCGAACCCCGGGCGCTGGGCGCTTTCCCGGCCGCCCGGCTGCGTGCGGCGGCGGGTGATCCGGCCACCTACCGGAGTGCGGCCTGGCTGACCGTGCACGCCATCGCCGGGGTGCCGCTCGCCGCCGGGGTGTTGCTGCTCTGGCTGATCGTGCTGGGTGGGCTGGTCGTGCCGCTGATGTGGTGGGCCGTGCCGGTCGAGGCACCGCTCACCTTCGTCGTGCCGATCACGAGCTGGGTCGAGGCTTTGCTGCTGCCACCGCTGCTCACACTCGCCGCGCTGACGCTCCTCCGGTGGGCTGTTCCGGTCCTCGCCGTGGCGTACGCCCTGGCCGCGCGGGCATCGTTCGCGCCGTCGCCTCGGAGCCGGTTGGAGCGTCGGGTCACGGAACTCACCGCCACCCGGGCCGGCGCGCTCGACGCCCACGCGGCGGAGCTGCGGCGGATCGAGCGCGACCTGCACGATGGCACCCAGGCCCGGCTGGTGGCGATCGCCATTCACCTCGGCATCGCGCAGAGTCGGCGGGCTGCCGACCCGGCGCTCGCGGACCAGCTGATCGACCGGGCCCGGACAAGCGTCGAGGCGGCGCTGACCGAGCTGCGCGCTGTGGTGCGGAGCATCTACCCGCCGATTCTCGCCGACCGAGGGCTGCCAGGCGCGGTGCATGCGCTCGCCGCCGACTGTCCGGTGCCGCTCACTGTCCGGGTCACCCCGCTGCAACGACTACCGGCCGCACTGGAGAGCGCCGCGTACTTCGTCGTCGCGGAGGCACTGGCCAACATCGCCCGTCATAGCCGGGCAACCGGTGGTGACCTCCGGGTGGAACACCGGTCGGGCCATCTGGTGGTCGACGTGACCGACGACGGCGTCGGCGGCGCCCAGCCATCGACCGGCACCGGCCTGACCGGCATCCAACGCCGGGTCGCGGCATTAGACGGCAGAGTCGAGCTGAGCAGCCCGATCGGCGGGCCGACGGTGTTGCGGGTGGAGTTGCCGTGCGCGTCCTGATCGCCGAAGACAACATCCTGCTCCAGGAAGGGCTCAACCTGCTGCTCAGCACCGCAGGCTTCGAGGTGACGGCGGCGGTGGACTCGCCCGCCGACATCATCGCGGCGATCGATCGGCAGCGCCCCGACGTCGCCATCATGGATATTCGACTGCCGCCCACGTTCCGTGATGAAGGGCTGCGTGCCGCGTTGATCGCCCGCCGGCAACACCCAGGGCTGCCGGTTCTGCTGCTTTCCCAGTACGTGGAGCGCGCCTACGCAGCCGACCTGCTCGCCGACGGGCAAGGGGGCATTGGTTACCTGCTCAAGGACCGGGTGTCCCGGGTCGAGGAGTTCCTCGACGCGTTGCGTCGGGTCGCCGCCGGCGGCACCGTGCTGGACCCACAGGTTGTGGCCCAGCTCGTCGCCGCCCGGCGTAGCCCGCTCGCCGACCTCACCCCACGCGAACGCGAGGTGCTCGCGCTGATGGCGGGAGGGAGCACCAACACGGGCATCGCCGCCCAGCTTGTGATCACCGAGCGCGCGGTGAGCAAACACATCGGGAACATCTTCACCAAGCTCGACCTAGCCCCCGACACCGATGTGCACCGCCGCGTCGCTGCCGTGCTCACCTTCCTCAACGACCCAGGCCGGTGAGTGGGCCGATCCATAGCGGCCCCGCCCACTCGCCGCACCCGGCCGGGCGATGGCATCAACGGCGAAGCGACCGGACGTTAAGACGGTTGTCCACTGATCGAGCGCCATGGAATCATCTCCCCGCCCGCGCAGGTCGCGCGGATTTCACGGGGGAGTTGATGTGCGAACAAACCTACCCAGATTTGGGCCGATCCTGACCAGGAGCGCCCTGTCTCGACTGGCTCTCGTCGCGGTCCTCGCGACGGCGATGTCACCGGTCCTCATCGGAGCCCCCGCCGCTGCCGCGGCTCCGCCTTCCATCGCGCCGATGGCTGCGGCGGCTCCTTCCGCATCGCCGACGACGCCTGCCACGCCCACCGCAGACCCCACCGGTGCGGCCACCAAGACCCCATCGACGACCGGTGCCGCCAAGGTAGCCGGCTGTGGCGGCAAATTGACCTTCGGCACCGTCGTGACCTGCCCGTCCATCGTCGACGAGCAGAAGAACGTTTGGAAGGTCACCACGAAGGCCGACTCCGACACTCTGATCACTCAGCTGAGTCGGGGAACGGGCCTGTCCGTCAGCGCGCGGGTGACCGACGGCGCGGGAACCGAATTCTGCTACTTCGGGAGCGACACGGGCAGCTGCGAGCTCGGCCCGGCGGGCACCTACACCGTCACCGTGACGCTCCCCTACCCGACCGGCAGCGGCGACTACACGCTGTCGGTGGAGTCGACGCGGACGCCCTCAACGTGCGAGCGGCTGCCGAACAGCTTCTTCTCCTTCGCCTCACCGGGTGTGAGCGGGACCCTGCCAGCCGGAGCGGCGGGGCACTGCTTCAAGTTCGACCAGCCAACCGGCTCGGTGCTGCACCTGGCGGACCCGAGCAACGCGGGTGACGTTCGGGGGCAGATCCTGGACGCTGAATTCCAGCCACTCTGCTCGGTGCAGGACACCACCCAGTGCACGCTGAGCCGGCCTGGGCCGTACCGACTGTTCCTCAGGGAGTCCTACGGCGGCGAGAGCACCTACACCCTCAAGATGCCCCGCATCTCGCAGGCCGCCGGATGTCCCAAGCTGCCGCTGGCATCGTTCGGTGACCCCGGCGCGGCCGTCGGCACCGGCTCGATGACGCAGAAGGACGAACTGGCCTGCCACTCCCTGAAGGCCACCGCCCCCACCGCCGTCGTCGTCCGGATCAACCCGGACCAGCTTCTGCCCTGGCGGATCGTGAACGCCGCGGGTCAGCAGGTCTGCGACAGGTACTCCTCGAATCGTTACTGCGCACTGCCCGAAGCCGGTGCCTACACCCTGCTGGTGAGCAACGACAACTGGGAGAGCGCCAGCTACCGGGTAGCGGTCGCCGCGATCAGCCGGAACACCGGGTGCGCCTCGGCCACTGGCACGACCTGGGACCAACCGGCTCTCGTCATGCACCAGACCTCGCCGGTCCAGATCAACTGCCAGCGGTTCCACGGCAAGGCCGGCGAGCGGGTCATCACCTACACCGCCCCGGAGCGGTACAACGACGCCGCAGCATGGTTGGTCGACGAGAACGGCACCGGGCTCTGCACCGAGTGGTCCGAGCAGGACGGGTGCGTACTGCCCTCGACCGGCACGTACCGCGTCGTCTCATACCTGTCGAACTGGGCCGAAGACAGCGTCGATCTCACCTACAAGGTTCAGATCCGTCGGCTCTCCAACGCGGTCGGCTGCCCGACCATCACCCCGGGCACGTACAACTCTGCGCCCACTGGTGCCCTCGGAGGCATCCGCTGCCGGACCCTGGACCTTCCCGCCGCCGGCGTGTACCGGATCACGGCCGTTGACGGGGAGAGCAACCGGTCGTACGCCACCGTCTACGACTCCGCCGGAACCAAGGTTTGCACCGACATCCGGTGCGAGATCCCTGCGGCTGGGAAGTACGTCATGGTGCTCAGCGGGGGCATGACCAACGAGGTGCTCGACAACGACTTCCTCTACGCCGTCGCCCTGCTGCCCTGGCAGACGTCGGACTGCACGCCAGTGTCGGATGCTGGCTGGCAGGACGCCCCACACCGGGGTGGGTTCGAGACCGCTGGGCAGCACAACTGCCTGCAGCTGAGCAGCCCTACGGGCGCCTGGATCGTCCAACTGCTGGCGGCGGACGTCACCGCCGCGACGTTGCCGGGGATCAGCGTGGTGAATGCCACCGGCGATGAGGTGTGCGACTACTCCTCTCTGCAGCAGTACACCTGCGAGCTGACCGGCGAGGCGCCTTTCTCCGCAGTGCTCACCGCCCGCGCGGGGTACCCCACCAGCTCGTACGCCATGGGCTTCGCCCGGACTGACGGGCCGCCGGCCTGTCCGGTGCTGCCCGCGGAGCCGACGGGCGCCACGGTGACCACCGGCGCGGACCGCTTCGCGGTCTGTTTCTCCCTCCCGGCCGACCAGCGCGCAAGCCAGGAGAGCTTCACCTGGACGCGTACCGCCGGCACCGGTAACGCCAGGATGTCGGTCTTCGACAGTCGGGGCATCCGGTACTGCCGCCCCTACACCAAAGCCGCCGAGCAGACGATCACCTGCACCCTGCCGGACGGCCCGGTCACGGTGCTGCTGGAGACCGATGCCGTCGACGCCACGTACCGGCTGACGCACCAGGCCGCCAGCACCTCCGCCAGGTAACCGGCAGCGGGCCGGCTCTCCCTACCGAGAGCCGGCCCGCCGCCCACCACACCACCGTCAGCCGTCGACAGCCTGTTCGAGTTCGGCTTGGAGCGCTTGCCCGACGGGGTGGCGAAGCTTCTTGAACAATGACGGATCAAGTCCGTTTTGTGGCAAGAGATGCCAATATGGGCACCTAAGAGGCTTTCAACCGTCGAGCGTCCCCGAGGAAACATGGCGATCTTTGGCAGCACGGGCACATCCCGCAAGATCGCCGGGATGCCCCGGGTAGCTTCCGCCCTGACCCTGGTTGGCGCGATCACCATCCTGGCCGTCGTGGCCGCTCCACGCAGCGCGAGCGCGGCCGAACTGCCAGTGCCGCTGGGCGCCGCCGCCAACTTCGCGGTCCTCGCCGGCACGACGATCACCAGCACCGGGCTCAGCATGGTCAACGGTGACATCGGCGTGAGCCCGGGCACAGCGGTGACCGGCTTCCCTCCCGGCCAACTGAACGGCTCACTGCACGCCAACGACGCCGCCGCCATGGCAGGTCAGAGCGATCTGGCCATCGCCTACGGCGATGCCGTCTCGCGAACGACCACGGAAGTTGTCTCGGATCAGCTCGGTGGAACCACCAAGACCACCGGCGTGTACGAATCCGTCGCGGGCACCTTCGACATCACTGGAGACCTGACCCTCGACGCGGGGGGCGACCCGAACGCCGTCTTCATCTTCAAGACCACCACCACGCTCATCACGGGCGCATCGAGCATGGTGAACCTGATCAACGGCGCCCAGTCGTGCAACGTCTTCTGGCAGGTCGGCAGCTCCGCCACGCTTGGCGCCAACTCCACGCTCCGCGGCAACCTGCTGGCCTTCACCTCGATCACCGTCGGCGCGGCGCTCGAGGTCGACGGCCGAACGCTCGCCATCAACGGCGCGGTCACCATGGACACCGCGACGATCACCCGCTCGACCTGCGCGGTGCCCGGGGAGTTGTCGATCAGCGCACCGGAGACAGCCGACCTGGGCAGCGCCAACCTCGGCGGTGTCGTGTCGGGCAATCTGGGGCCGGTCACGGTGACGGACGAGCGCCTGCTGTCGGCGCCGACCTGGACCGCGACCGTCGTCGCGACAAACTTCGTCACCAGCGGCCTCCCGGTGCACACGATCTCCAACACCAACGTCTCCTACTGGTCTGGGCCAGCCACCTCGACCAGTGGGATCGGCACCTTCACCTCAGGCCATCCCACTGCCGGAGACGCCGAGATCCTCAATGTGGAACGAACTGCGTTCACCCTCACTGACGGCATCGGCAACAACTCGGCCACCTGGGACCCCGTCGTCTCAGTACAAATTCCCCTGACTGCCGTCGCGGGCGCCTACGCCGGCACTGTCACGTTCTCGGTCGCCTGAAGGCTCCCGCAGACGGAGACCGTCCGGTCGATCCTCGCTGACGTGGCCCAAGCCGCAGCGGCGGCAGACTCCGCGTCGGCGCAGGTGGTAGGCGACGGTGGCGGCGCCCAGTCCAACTCCCCACGCGATCCAGAAGAGGCTCGGAAGGTAGATGGCCCAGGTGCCCCGGAGTTCGGGCGTCCACAGAAACATCAGCCCCGCCGGAATGATCGTTACCGAGACGATCGATGCTGGGACGACGGCGAGGGCGGGCGGGACCCGTTTGCCGGCCCTGAACCAGATCCAGCGGGGATACACCTCACCCCACCGGCCCACCAGGCCATGGGTGAGCACGCCACCCGCTGTTGACGCGACCGCGCAGCCGAGCCCGGCCGCAAGCATTCCCGGCGTGTCCTGCATCAGCCGCAGGAAATCCGTGGTGATGCCGAGTGGAAAACCGAGGGCCCAGGCGATCCTGGTGACCTCGTAGGGCAGTGGGGCGAGGCAGGCGACCACGACGGCCCACCTGCCCCACCGCAGCAGCGTCTGCCGGGACAGCCCGTCATCCGCCCCGTGGCGGCGGCCGCAGTGGGCACAGGCGGCCCGGACCCGCCGACGGTAGGCGAGGGTGGCGGCGGCCCACAGCAGGCCGCCAACAAAGATGATGATCAGATTCGTCCGGTGCCAGTAGAGAATGTCGCCGACACCGGCCTGGTCGCCTGGCACGCCGGTGAAGGCGAAGACCAGCAGCAGCGGCGCGAACGCCAGCAGGGCGATCAGCGTGTAGTCGGGAATGATCAGGATCAGGCCGCCCGCCATTGCCCATCCGAAGACAACCAGCCCGGTGGACAGGCGACCAGGTCGGGCGCGTCGCGTCATCGCCAGCGCGACGACTGCCCCGAGTAGCCCGATTGCGGCGATGACCGGGGCGACGACCTCGACGCGGCTGCCTTCCAGAATGGACCCCGACGCGTGGCCCGGGTCGACCGACGCGAATGGGAACCCGTCCCCGCCGGCCCACCAGTACAGCCCCAACACGCCGTACAGCAGCGAGAAGGCCCCAGCCGTGTAACCGGACCACGCGGGCCAGTACGCCCACCAACGCCAGATCATGGTCACGGTCGATCCCGGCGCTCTGCCTGGGGAACCTCGGCGCCCGCTCGGCTCTGCTCAGCGGCATGGACGGTGTATCCGCCAACGAGAATCGGGTACCGGGGCCTCGATGGCGATCCCGGAGGGAGGTCCGTCTCGGGGTCGACGCAGTGGGTGGGCGGCCGCTCGGTGCCGTTCGTTGCCTGCGCGTCGACGATCCGATCCGGCCCTCGGCCACCGTCGATGATCTTCACGTAGAAGCCGTGATTCTTCGCGCTGCCCTGGCCCTCCGGGACGATCGCGGTGAACAGCGCGACGTTTCCGGTGACCTTCAGACAGGTAACGTCGGCTCGCCCCTGCGCGGCCAGCGTGCCGTCCGTCTGCTCGTGCCGATACAGGAACTGGCCGTGCGTCGTTCCGTCGGCGGCCGTCACCGCGTAGACGCCGAACCAGATCCGGTGCCCGACCGTGTTGGGCTCGTCGTACACAAAATGTCCCAACCCGGCGACGACCGACCGCCCGGCGGCGCTTGCCGCCTCGGCCTGCCGGGCCTGCGCGACAGAGGGCGACGCCACGACCCCCACGGCCGCAACCGCCACCAACGCCGTCGTACGAAAACTGGACCTGAACATGTCGCTCCTCCTGGCCACCCGTCGGCTGACGTGCTCCAGCATCGCCGCGTGCCGACGCGACCGACTCCCACCGCCGGGCCAGCCGCATCCCCTCGCCGAGGGAGCCAGTGCCGTGCCGGCGTGGGGATGCGGGCGGCCGGCACCGAGTGAGCAGCAAGGCTCTTTCGGAGGCGATTCGTCCGAAGCCTGACGGAAGTAGGGGGTCCCTGGTGTCCTTCGGGTCCTGCCACCACCCGCCGCGATCCATAGCGTGGCCGGCGTAGACGAGACGAACGGAGCACACTCTGTGTGGCAGGACAAGAGTTGGCGGCGGGGGCGGACGGGACATCACGTTCGTCCAGCTCTGCTACTACTCGATCGCGCTGGTCAGCTGGACGGCGGTCGCGACCGTGACGAACGCCAGCGTGCTGGCTGCCCGCGTCATCGCGCTGGTCCGGCTGCGCCAGCAAGGTGAGGCTCTGCCACCCTCGGACGAATCCGCCCTGGTCCTCGCGAAGTGAAATAGGGGCCAGCGCCGTCCGAGAGCACAAGACGAAACGCCCGGCCGATCCTCGCGGATCGACCGGGCGTTTTCGCAGCTCACTGGCGGTGGCGGAGCCCCGCAGCCAATTCACCACGACCGGCCAGGCCGGTCAGCGCCAACGCGAACACGGTGCACACGGTCAGTACGACGGACACCGATCCCACCGCCCCGCCGAGCGCGGCACCAGGCCGTCCCAGGCCGAAGTCACCTCCGGAAATCGCGGCCGGGTACCACAGCAGGGCGTACTCCCGTGGCGCCTCCTGCCCGTTCAGCAGACTGAGGACATGCACGACTGTGCTGAGTTCCATCACCGCGAACGCGCCAACCACCCCGACGATGATCGCGATCCGGTAATGCTCGCGCTTTCGCAGGCTCGCCGTGGCCAGGGCCAGCACGATCAAGCCGGCGCACCAGGACACCGCAGCCAGCGTGTCGGGAACCCATTCGGAACCGCCTCTCCCCTCAACCAATCCGTAAAATTGATGATCGGGGGCGATCATGATCAGCGAGAGGAAGACAATCGCCAAGGCGGCGGGTACGACGACGTTGAACACGGCGATAGGACGTGTGGGGCGCAGTTGCCGACCCCATACGAAGGCCAGGAACGCCATCGGGGCCAGCATGATCACATTCGTGATCAGTTGCACGATTTCGTGACGGGTGTTCAACAGGATCGTGATAGCCAATAGAACCGCGAAGTAGGCTGCGGTGAAGGCGATCGGCGCAGCCAGCATTGTGACGAGGCCGAGGTCCCGTACACGTAGACGCGGCACGGCGAAGTTCTCCCTTCGATCGGCCAGCGCGCACCAGGCCACGTCGGCGAGGTCACGCACGGGCCGAGGTGAGTCGGCGAGCATCTCGGCGATCTCCTCGCCGTAACGGTCCCGCATCGCGCGGGGGTAGAGCACCAGCGCGGCGCGGACAAGCTGGGGCCGCATCAGGCCACCGCCAACCGGCGCAGACCCGTACGCGCTACGGCCTGCATCCGCTGTAGCTCCAGGTTGAGCGCCGCGCGCCCGGCATCCGTGAGCTGGTACGGCTTACGCCGCGCCTGCTCGGGCAGAGCCTCGATGTACTGCCGCTCCTCCAGGCGCCGAATCGCGCCGTACAGCGTGCCGGGGCCAGGCCGCTCGCCAGCCAGCTCAGCGATGTCGTCCTGGATGGCGTAGCCATGCTTCGGCCCCTCCGCGAGGCTGATCATGATGAGCACCGCCGGTTCGGAGAATCGGCCGAGCTCGGAAAGTCCAGACAATCAAAGCCTCCTTGCTACGTCCCGCGTAGCATCGCAGTACGTAGTAAACGCCGTCAAGTGCTCCATGCCTCTCGGTCGAACCGCGGGCTACGGGAGTGGCTTCCAGGCCCACGGACAGGGGCAGAGGGAGCGGCTTGATGGATCCAGAGGACCTGCGCCACAAGGACTGATGGCCGCGCCCGCCGGCCAGGAAGCCGTGCTGCCCGGGTTCGGCGACGAGATGGATTGAAGTCGATCGAATGTCGTCGCTCCACTTGCTGCCCGCGCTCATCCAATTTAGATACGGGGTGTCGCCGCCCAGCCGCGAAGAGTAGCAAGAATTGTCGATCGGAATGCGGACTCGGCCGTGGCTGCGTCAAGCGCCCCGGCCAGTTCGAGAGTCACGAGTCCGTGCAGGGTCACCCAGATCGAGAGGGCGATAGATGTCGCATCGCCAACAAGCGCGGACGCCGACAAGGCGCGATCTATCGCCTCCAGGAGCGGTCGGACGGGGTCACCCGTACCGACCACGCCCGACGGGTCGAAGGACTGCACGCCACCGAACAACACCGTGTAGAGGTGGCGGTGCTCGCGCCCCCATTGCCGGTACGCGACAGCGAGCGCGTAGATGTCGGCAAGGGGCTCGTCGGAGGTTGGCACCGCCGACAGGTCCTGGAACAACCCGGCGACCGCCCTGTTGCGCACCTCGCCGATCAGCGCGTCCTTACTGCCAAACAGCGAGTACACCGCCGCAGTCGCGGCCCCTGCAGCAGCAGCCAGGGCGCGAACAGTGATCGAGTCTCGGGGATGGGTGGCGAACATTTCTGTCGCGGACGCTACAAGACGCTCCTTCACGGCGTCGTCGTTCGTCCTCGGCCTACCCATGGCGACCATCCTAGGCCTTCCTGATACGTTGTTTTGAAACAACGTTTGGAAACTATTGGAGATGCCGTGATGCCACCCCCCATCCGCCTTGCCCGCTTCGCCGGTCGCCTGGGCCTGGCCCTGGCCGTCGTCGTGGGACTGCTCGTCCTGTTTCTCGCACTGATCGTCCTGACGGACGGGGCAGGGTCGGGGCTCGCCGCATGGCTGACGACCCTCGGAGTTGGGACCGTGGCGACGCTGTGGCTGGGCCGCCGCCAGCGGTGGCCGACCCGACTCGTGCGGCTCCTGCCGGTGGTCGTCGCCTCGGCGCTGACGGCGTCGGTCTGCATCCCGACCGTATCCACGCAGCGGCGATACCCGACCGATCTACCGTTCGTGGCAACGCAGCGTTGGAGCCTGACCACCGGGAGCCGGGTCGCGGTGTACCACTACCCGCCCTCCCCGAACGGCACGGCGTACGCGAGGCCCTTCGTATACCTCAACGGCGGGCCCGTCCGCAGCATCTCGCTGCTCGACCACCAATTCCTGCAACTCCTGGCACGGCAGGGCTACGACGTCTACGCCTACGAGCAGGCCGGCGGCGGGCGAAGCGACCTACTGCCCATGGACCAATACACCATCTCCAGGTCGGTCCGCGACCTCGACGCCTTCATCGACCACCTGGGCAAGGGCCCGGTCGACGTCCTCGGATTCTCCTCAGGCGCGGTCGTGCTCACCCGAGCCCTGGCCGACCCGGGCGTCGCCGCAAACGTGCACCGAGCGATCATTGGCGAACCTGGCCCGATGGACGGCCCCACCGCGCGGATCAACGGGCAACAGGGGCGACCGTCTGCACGCGGCCTCGCACCGACCATGAGCGGACCACGATCGACTCAGGTCCCCAGGTATGGTGTCGCATTCGGCCTCATGCGCCTCGGGCTCCTCTCACCCGACACCTCCCTGATCGGGCAGGCCGAAGGCGCTAACGCCTTCACGGCCGCCGATCTCGGCAGCGACACCGCGTCCGGCTACTGCGCGCGGGACGCGCACCGCATCCCCACTGAGGACGCGGCGCAGAACTTCTCCTTCAGCGCCGCCGCGAGCCTAAACGTCCAGCAGACGATCAAGGACTCGCCCTCCATTGCCCCGCAGCTCAGGCTCTCCCGCACCCCGGCAATGCTGATGATTGCGGAGTGCTCCGCACAGATCCGTCAATGGGCGACCACCGTCCTTGACAACGACCCCGCCATCCAGCGCACCCAGTACATGCCTGGCGTCGGACACCACATGTGGAACGGCCTCGACGACAACAATGAACGGGCCGCCGCCGTCATCACCGCGTTCCTTCAAGACAAGCCGGCACCCCTGCCGAATTACCCGATCCGCGCCGGTATCTCCGCATTCCTTGATGGCCACAAATGACAACGACAGATCAATGCCGGGGCCGAAACACCCGACACCAGCCATGAACGGTCGAGGCTGACCGCCTCGCGGAGAGCACTGAGGCCACAGACGAAACGCCTGGCCGGTCCTTCCGGACCTGCCAGGCGTTCTGCCTGTTCCTGAGCGGTGGCGGAGGGATTTGAACCCTCGGAGGGCGTTAACCCTCACACGCTTTCGAGGCGTGCTCCTTAGGCCGCTCGGACACGCCACCGCCGACGAGGCTACATGACCGCTGGTTCGGACGCCGAACCGGTATCACCCGGCCCGGCCTGGCAGGATCTTTGCCATGAGTACGCACATCGGCGCGAAGCCGGGCGAGATCGCCGAGCGGGTCCTGATGCCGGGCGACCCGCTGCGGGCCAAGTGGATCGCGGAGACCTACCTCGAGGGCGCTACCTGCTACTCGACGGTCCGGGGCATGCTGGGCTTCACCGGGCGCTGGAACGGCGTCGAGGTGTCCGTCCAGGGCTCCGGCATGGGCATGCCGTCGGCCTCCATCTACGCCCACGAGCTGATCAACGAGTACGGCGTGAAGACGCTGATCCGGGTCGGCTCCTGCGGTGCCCTGAGCACCGACCTCCAACTGCGCGACGTGGTGGCAGCGATCGGGTCGTCCACCGACTCGAACATGAACCGGATGCGCTTCGACGGGTTGATCGACTACGCGCCGGTGGCCGACTTCGGGCTGCTGCGTACCTCGGTCGAGGTGGCCGAGCGGCGCGGCATCAACATGCACGTCGGACCGATTCTGGCGGCGGACGCCTTCTACACCGACCGGCCGGACCTCTACGACACCCTCGCCGACTATGGCGTGCTGGCGGTGGAGATGGAGTCGGCGGCGCTCTACACGATCGCCGCACGGTTCAAGGCCCGCGCACTGACCGTGCTGACCGTCAGCGACCACATCAAGACCGGCGAGAAGACCACGTCGGAGGAGCGGGAGCAGACCTTCAGTCAGATGGTCGAGATCGCCCTGGACACGATCATCGCCTGACCCTTCGTCCTACGCCGCCGCCCCGTCGTCCATCCGGACGACGGGGCGGCGTGCTGTTGGGGCGGGTCGGGCGACTCAGCCCAGCGCCTCGGTGGGGGCGAGCCGGGCGGCGCGGACGGCCGGGTACAGGCCGGCCAGACCGCCGATCAGCAGAGTCGCCCCGACGCCGCCGGCCATCGCCCAGACCGGCACTACGGTCGGCCACTGCCGCCAGAGGGCGTAGCCGGCGGTGACCAGGATGCCGAGTAGCACCCCGCCCGCCCCGCCCAGTGCCGAGAGCAGCAGCGACTCGGCCAGGAACTGAACCCGGACCTGCCCCCGGGTGGCACCCAGCGACCGCCGCAGACCGATCTCGGCCCGCCGTTCCAGCACCGAGATGACCATCGTGTTGGCCACCCCGACCCCACCGACCAGCAGCGCCACCGCGCCCAACCCGAGCAGCAGCCCGGTGAACGCCTCGTCGGTCGCCGCTGCGGCGGCCAGCGCGTCCGACGGTCGGGAGACCTTCACCTCGTTCGGCGCCTCCGGGTTGGCGGTCGCGCCGAGCACGTTGCGTACCGCCTCCACCGAGGCACCCTGGGACCGGGTGTAGACCGTGGTCGGGTGCCCGTCGAAACCGAGGTACGTCGCTGCGGCCGGCCAGCCGACCAACGCCGAACTGTCCAGCTCCGGGGCGAGCGGGGCCGGGGCGAGGATGCCGACCACGGTGAACCAGCGCCCGCCCAGCTGGACCTGCACGTCCGGTCCGGCCGCGCCGAGCCCCAGCCGTCGGGCGGCGGCGTCGCCGAGCACCACGGCCGGATAGCGCTCGGTGGCCCCGTTCAACCAGGCGCCGCTGCGCACAGTCGCGCCGACCGTGCCGAGCAGCCCGAGTTGGGCGGCCCGAGCGGCAATGCCGCCCGTCTCGCCGGACGGGATGCGATCACTGCGGTAGACCGGGGTGTCCGGCAACTGGCCGGTGGCTGCGACACCGGTCACCGGTGCGATCCGGCCGATCATCGCCACCGACTCCACCGGCAGCTTCGCCTGATCACCGAAGAGCGTGTTCCCGGGTGCCACGGTCAGCAGGTTGGTGCCGAGCCGGTCCAGCGTGCGGTCCAGGTCGGCGCGGGACGACGACGAGATACCGACCACCGCGACCATCGCCGCGATGCCGATCGCGATGCCCAGCGCGGAGAGGAACACGCGCAGCGGCCGGGTGCGCAGCCCCACCCCGCCAACCCGGAACACGTCGCCCGGGCCCAGCCGGGCCGGTGTCAGCCGTGGTCGCGCGTCTACCGGCACCGGTCGTAGGTGGGTGTCGGTCGCCATCAGCGCACCTCCTCGGCGAACGCGCCGGCTGCCGGGTCGGTTACCACCCGGCCGTCGCGCATCCGCACCTGCCGGGGCAGACCGTCCGCGATCTCCCGGTCGTGGGTGATCACCACGACTGTCGTGCCGGCCGCGTGCAGGTCACGCAGAAGGGCGAGCACCGCCGCGCCGGCAACCGAGTCAAGGTTGCCGGTCGGCTCGTCGGCGAGCAGCACCGCCGGCTCGCCGACCACCGCCCGGGCCACCGCCACCCGCTGCCGCTCGCCGCCGGAGAGTTCGTGCGGTCGGTGGGTCAGCCGGTGGCCCAGCCCGACCCGATTCAACGCCGCCTCCGCGCGCCGTCGCCGTTCCCTTCGGGGTACGCCCGCGTAGAGCAGCCCGTCGGCCACGTTGTCCAGCACCGGCGTTCCGGCGGCCAGGTGGAACTGCTGGAAGACGAAGCCGATCCGGCAGGCGCGCAGCGCGGAGAGCTGCCGGTCCGGCAGGGTCGCCACGTCGTACCCGTCGATCCGTACCCGGCCGGCGGTGGGGCGGTCCAGGGTGCCGATCAGGTTCAGCATCGTCGACTTGCCGGAACCCGACGGGCCGACGATCGCCACCAGTTCGCCGTACCCGATCCGCAGCGAGACCTCGCGCAACGCGGCGACCCCGCCCGGGTACGTCCGGCTCACCCCGTCCAGCACCACGGCGTCACCGGTCACGCCGGCACCCCCACGGTCATGCCCTCGGCGATCTCCGGGCCGCTGACCTCAACCCGGCCGGCGGCGAAGAGCCCCGTGGTCACCGCGACGATCCGGCTCCGACCGCCGTCGACCACCTCGACCCCGTAGCCGCCCTCGGCGAGCGCGAGCAGCGCCGCCACCGGCACGGTGAGTACGTCGGGGCGTTCGGCGGCGGTGAAGGTGACCTCGACGCTCGCCTGGTCGTACCCGGCGAGCTTCGCCGGGTCGGCCACCGACACGGTCACCTCGATCTTCGTCTCGGCCTCGGTGGACTGCCCGGTCGCGCCAGTCGAGCCGGCCTCGATCACCGTCTGCACGGACTCGACCTTCCCGGCCAGCGGGTCGCCATCCGGCAGGGCCACGCTGACCGCGCTGCCCTCCTTCGCCAGCCGCTGGTCGTCCACGTCCAGTTCGACGGTGACCAGCCGACTGGTGCCGGTGTACGTGAGTACCGCCTGGCCGGGCTGCGTCACGTCGCCGGTCGCGGCCTGGTGGCTCTCCACCCGCACCGCGCCGTCGGCGTAGACGATCCGGCCCAGCTCGACCCGGCCCGTCTCGGGCAGCCCGAGATCCTCCTGCCACTCCCGGACGGCGTCGGCGGTGCTGCCGGTGTACTCGTCGTCGACGGTGAAGCCGTCGTGGCCGAGCGCCCGCAGGTTCCGCTCGAACTGCGCGACGTCCGCTCCCTCCACCCCCGGTTCGAGCACCCGGTACGCCGGCAGCGATCCGTAGAGCAGCAGCACCGGGTCGTCGTCCGCCGCGTACAACCGGCCGCCACGCTTGACGACCGTGCCCGTCTCCGGCAAGCCGGTGATCGTTGCGCCGAACCGGGCGGTCGCGGTCCGGATGCTGCCGTAGCCCAGCTCCCCGTCCACGTTCTGCGCGTCGGTCAGCGTCTGACGGGTGACCGTGGCCGTGCCCGGCGGGGTGGTGCCGGCCGCTGCCGTACCCCGGTCGGTGCCGCCGAAGCCGACCGCGGCGGCGACGCCGGCCGCTGCCGCGACCACGACGGCGACGGTCAGCGCCACCGTCCGGAGCCGAAGGCGGCGAGCCCTCACTGGGTGACTCCGGTGATCTTCGGTGCGTACTGCTGGCACTTCTCCAGTGCGGTCTTCACCTTCGGGTCCTTCAGGTTGAACTGGTCGCGCCGCAGCTGGATCGCACCGTCCGCCGACGGGTCCGGGAAGTCCGGCACACCGTTCTCCCGCATGCAGACGGCGAGCTTGCGCACCCGCTCCGCCTGCTCCGGGCCGGACTTGAGCTTCTCCCCACCGTTGGGCAGGTACTCGCGGCACTTCTCCATCGCCGCCTGCACCTTCTGCGGGTCGATGTCCTTACCGAACTGGAACAGGCGACCGCCGCCCGGCTCCGGATCCGGCACCTCCACCCCGTTCTCCCGCATGCACTCGCTGAACTTGAGCTGTCGTTCGTCGTCGCTGAGCTGGGCCGCCGGGCTGGCGGACACCGGTTGCGCCCCGCCACCGCCGGCGGTCGCCACCGCTGGTTCGTCGCTCGACGGGCCGCAGCCGGCGACGGCCAACACGAGCAGCAGCGGCAGCGCGCAAAGTCCTCGTCGCATCGCACGCTTCCTCTCCCGGGCCCGGCGCATCCGCCGGGCACTGCGATCCGACCGACGGAACCCGCCGACCGGGACGCCCAACGGAACCCGTCCGGCGTCCCGGTCAGTTGACGGCAAGGGGCGTATCCCAGGCGTAACCGCCGACGTTTACGGTGGCGTTATCCGGGCCCGGGCACTATTGGCGGGTGAGGGTGCTGGTGGTCGAGGACGAGAGCCTGCTCGCCGAGAGCATCGCCGAGTGGCTGCGCCGCGAGGCGTTCGCGGTGGACGTCGCGTACGACGGCGACGCGGCGTTGGAACGACTCGGCGTCAACGACTACGACGTGGTCGTCCTGGACCGGGACCTGCCGGTGGTGCACGGCGACGAGGTGTGCCGGGCGATCGTGGACGGCGGCGGGGAGACCCGGGTGCTGATGCTCACCGCCGCGGCGGCCGTGCGGGAGCGGGTGGCCGGCCTGGCGCTCGGTGCCGACGACTACCTGACCAAGCCGTTCGCCCTGGTGGAACTCTCCGCCCGGGTGCACGCGCTGAGCCGACGGACCCGCCGGGCCGCGCCGCCCACCCTGAGCCGGGCCGGAGTCCTGGTCGACCCGGCACGCCGCGAGGTGCACCGTGACGGCCGGTACGTGCCGCTGTCCCGCAAGGAGTTCGCCGTGCTGGTCGAGTTGCTGCGCGCCGACGGCGCGGTGGTCTCCGCCGAGGAACTGTTGGAGCGTGCCTGGGACGAGCACATCGACCCGTTCACCAACGTCGTCCGGGTCACCGTCATGAAGCTGCGCCGCAAGCTGGGCGAACCGCCGGTCGTCGAGACCGTGCCCGGGGTGGGATACCGGGTGCCGTGAAGCGTTTCTCGCTCCGGGCCCGGCTCACCCTGATCTACGGCGGCCTCTTCCTGGTCGCCGGGCTGGTCCTGCTCGCGGTCACCTACGTCCTCGTCGAACAGCGGACGGGGCAGCCGTTCGGGGTGGCGCTACGCGACGTCAAGCCGATCATCCCCGAGGTGGGGACGAAGCTGTCCGGCAGCCAGGCCGAGCAACTGCGCATCATCATCAACAAGGCCCAGGGCGACGCCCGGGACCAGACGCTGTACTCGCTGCTCACCCAGGGCGGGATCGCCCTCGGGCTGGTCTCCGCGGTGGCCATCGCCTTCGGCTGGCTGATCGCCGGCCGGGCGCTGCAACCGCTGCACCAGATCACCGGGACGGCCCGGCGGATCGCGGTGGGCGGTCGCGGCCTGCACGAACGGATCTCGCTCCCCGGCCCGCACGACGAGGTACGCGAGCTGGCCGACACCTTCGACGAGATGCTGGAACGGCTGGACCGCTCCTTCGACGGGCAGCGCCGCTTCGTCGCGAACGCGTCGCACGAGCTGCGTACGCCGCTGGCGCTGAACCGGTCGCTCATCGAGCTGGCGGTCACCCGGACCGGCGCCTCCGAGGACGTACGCCGGCTGGGCGAGTCGCTGCTGGCGGTGAACGAACGGCACGAACGGCTGATCGACGGGCTGCTCACCCTGGCCGACTCGGAGAACGAGGTGACCGCCCGGTCCCGGGTGGACCTGGCCGACCTGGCCGACCACGTGCTGGACCAGGCCTGCGTGGGTGCGGGCGGGCCGACAGTGACCCGGGAGCTGACGCCGGCGCTGGTCCACGGCGACCCGGTGCTGCTGGAACGGCTCACCACCAACCTGGTGGAGAACGCCCTGCGGCACAACGTGTCGTCCGGCGGCTGGGTCCGGGTGAGCACCGGCCTGCGGGACGGCCGGCCGACGCTGACCGTGCGGAACACCGGCCCGGTGGTGCCCGGCTACGACGTGGAGGCCATCTTCGAGCCGTTCCGCCGGCTCTCCGGCGAGCGGGTCGGTGGTGGGCGCGGGTTCGGGCTGGGGCTCTCCATCGTCCGGGCGGTGGCCCGGGCGCACGGCGGCACGGTGACCGCCCGACCGCGCGACGGCGGCGGGCTTGAGGTCACGGTCAGCCTGCCCCCGGCCTGAGTCCGCCCGGCGGGTCAGCGGAAGAAGGCCCGCAGAACGGCAGCGGTCTCGGCTTCCAGCACCCCGCCGTAGACCTCGGGACGGTGGTTGAGCCGGCGGTCGCGCAGCACGTCCCAGAGCGATCCGGCCGCGCCGGTCTTGGGCTCCCACGCGCCGAACACGACGGTGGAGACCCGGGCAAGCACCAGTGCCCCCGCGCACATGGTGCACGGTTCGAGGGTGACCACCAGGGTGCAGCCGTCCAGCCGCCACCGGCCGGTCCGCTCGGCGGCCCGCCGCAGGGCCAACACCTCGGCGTGAGCGGTGGGGTCGCCGGTCAACTCCCGCTCGTTGCGTCCGATGGCCAACTCGGTGCCGTCCGGCCCGTAGAGGACCGCGCCCACCGGCACGTCGTCGACGTCGGTAGCGCCTGCGACAGCGCCGGCAGGGCCCGTGACGGCGACTTCCAGAGCGCGGCGCATCCAGGCCTCGTGCCGCTGCCGACGGCCGACCTCACTCAGGTCGGCCAGACTTTCGTGGGCGCCGGGCCCGGCACGCCCCACCGCACCGGGGGTCGGCTGCCCGGGCTGGATCGTCTCCAGAGCCGGGTCGGTTGCGTCGGCCGGCTCAGACCTCACGCAGCTCCTCGACCTCGTCGGCGCAGCCGAGCACCTGGCAGATCTCGGCGGTGACGTCCGCCGGCATCATCCCCTCGTGCGTGCACAGGGTCAGCAGCTTCTGTGCGGAGATTCCCAGGTTGGCCAGCAGATCGGCGTCACCGACCGGGTCGGCCTCCGGGTCGACGACGGGCTGTTCGCTCTCCTCGTCACCGGTGGTCGCCGGGCGCGGTTCCTCGTCGCCGTCGAGCCCGGTGACCGAGGTCTTCAGGTCACCGACCAGCAGAGCGCCCAGCTGGGACTCCTCGGCGTACGCGGAGTCCGAACCAAACACCCGCAGGTCCTCGCCCTCGTCGAGACGCAGCACCACCAGGTACGCGTCGTCGGCCTCGACGAAGAGCAGCGACACGTCGGCCTCCTGGTCGACGTCACGCAGCCGGTCTGCGACCTCGTCGATGTCAGCGGCGCCACGCAGGCTGACCTCGGCGGCGGTCCAGCCACTGTCGTCGCGCACAACGGCGGCAGCGAAGTACGACACGGTCCCCCCAATAGCCCTCGACACAGCGTCGACTCGTTACGCGTGCACGTTAGCCGGTCGGGTCGGCGGGCGACTCGTCAACGCCCCGAAGGGTCGGTCATTCCTGACAAAGTCGGGTCAGCCGGCTACTCGACGGCGGGTGGCGATGAGCTGGCGCAGCCGCTCCGTGCGCTGCCGCTGCGGTCGGCTGCGCTGGCGGACCGCGCGGGCACCCGCCAACTCGGCCAGCAACTGCAGACGGCGGCGGCTGCGATCGGGGTCCTGTCGCGGGGTGGTCCAGGCCATAGTGCCGAGCGTGCCGAGTCTCGGCGGCCACGTCAAGACGGCGTTCGCTACGCAGCCAACCGGGCACACGGTGCAGTCATTGGCGGCCGTTTCGGGGGCCTGTCCGCCCCGGTCACCACAGCGGCCAGTCACCGCTGGCGGCCCAGCGAGCCGCCACCATGGCGGCGGCGATGCTCCAGCCACCGGCGGTGACGATGGCGACCCCGGTGGCGACCCCGCGGTCGCCGTAGCGGACCAGCACCAGCGCGGTCAGCCACGCCAGCAGACCGGCCACCACAGTCCACCACGCGTAGCTGGTCACATCGGTGCCGAGCAGGCCGAACAGCAGCAACCAGATGGCCGCCGCGCCGCCGCCAGCGGCGACACCGCCGCCGGTGATCGGGTGCGGCTCGCGGTAGGTGGGGCGGGACGGTGGCCCGGCGGGGAAGAGCCCGGAGGGGGTACGCGCCACCGACTGTGCGGCGGCACCGGAATCCGGGCCAGGCTCGGGTCGGGAGATGGTCACCGTCGTTGCCCTCCCTCACGCGCGCCACTCGTGCTCACGGTACCGGCTCTGCCAGGATGACTGGATGCCCTCGCCGACGATCAGCCGCCGCGCGCGTCTGGCGTACCCGATTCTGTTGCTGCTCGCCTCGATGCTGGCCGCCGGCTGCGCGACCACCCGGCCGGGGGTGCCGGCCGACGGTGCCGCGCCGACGCCGCAGGCGGTCTGGGCGACCGCCGACCAGCCGGTGTCGCCGTCGGCCACGCCGACTTCGACCGGCCCGGCCCGCCCGACGCCGTCGTCGTCGGCCAGCCCGTCGGCGACGGCACCTCGCACCGGGTTGCGACATGTCTTTCCGGTACGCGCCGACAACGTGGACTATCACCCGACGCACGGGGCATACCCGGCCACGGATGTCTTCGCCGATTGCGGTGAGCCGTTCGTCGCGGTGACCGACGGGAAGGTGCTGGAGGTGAGTCGCGTCGACCGGTACACCAAGCGTGGGCCGCAGGGCCCGGAGAACGGCGGCCTGTCGGTCGCCCTGCTCGGCGACGACGGGGTGCGTTACTACGGCTCGCACCTGAGTGTCGTGTCCAGCGGCATCGACGCCGGGGTCCGCGTCCGCGCCGGGCAGCAGCTCGGCAAGGTGGGCCGCACCGGCAACGCGAACAACGTCTGCCACGTGCATTTCGGCATCTCGCCGCCGTGCACGGGCAAGGACGGCTGGTGGATTCGGCGCGGGGTGCTCTGGCCGGCGCGTTACCTGGATTCCTGGCGGAATGGCGGCAACCGGGAACCAGCCGCCGAGGTCGTGACGTGGCAACGCAAAAACGGCTGCCCGAAGGCTCCCTGACATGACGAGCACCCGGGATCCCATCGCGGACCTGCGCCGGATCGCGTTCCTGTTGGAGCGGGCGAACGAGGCCACCTATCGGGTACGCGCGTTCCGGTCGGCGGCGAAGGCGTTGGCCGGCCTGCCGGCGGCGGAGGTGGCCGAGCGGGCCGACAACGGCACGCTCACCAAGCTGGCCGGAGTCGGTGACGTCACGGCCCGCTGCGTGGCCGAGTCGCTGGCCGGTGAGGAGCCGGTCTACCTACGCCGGCTGGTGGCCACCGAGGGCACCGATCTGGACGCCGAGGCGACCGCGCTGCGCGACGCCCTGCGCGGCGACTGTCACACCCACTCGGACTGGTCGGACGGCGGCTCGCCGATCGAGGAGATGGCGCTGGCGGCGGTGGAGTTGGGCCACGAGTACATGGTGTTGACGGACCACTCGCCACGGCTGAAGGTGGCCCGAGGGCTGACGGCCGACCGGCTACGCCAGCAGCTCGATCATGTGGCGCAGGTCAATGCGGCACTGCCGGAGGGTTTCCGGATCCTCACGGGGATCGAGGTGGACATCCTCGCTGACGGCTCGCTGGATCAGGACGATGAGCTGCTGGCCCGGCTGGACGTGGTGGTCGGGTCGGTGCACAGCGGCCTGAGCGACGAGCGGTCGAAGATGACCCGACGGATGTTGACCGCAGTCGCCAACCCGCACCTGGACATCCTCGGCCACGTCACCGGTCGGATGGTGTCGTCCCGCCCGGCGGGGGTGACCGGTCCGGGCGACCGGGGGCACCGCGCCCGGACCCGGGCGGAGAGTGACTTCGACGCGGATGCTGTCTTCGCCGCCTGTGCTGAGCACGACACCGCCGTCGAGATCAACTCAAGGCCGGAGCGGCAGGATCCGCCGAAGCGCCTGATCCGCCGCGCACTGGAGGCCGGTTGCCGGTTCGCCATCGACACGGACGCGCACGCGCCCGGCCAACTCGACTGGCAGCGGTTCGGCTGCGAACGGGCCGCACGCTGCGGCGTCCCCGCCGACCGGGTCGTCAACACCTGGCCGGCGGAGCAACTGATGGAGTGGACGCGCGGCCGGGGCTGATCGGCTCGGCGCTGCCCCTCGGTCCTCAGCGACTGACGGGCTCGGCGATGGGCGCTCTGACCCCGACCACCGGGCGGGCCTTCCGACGGCCGAACAAACCCTGCGCGACCGGGGCAGCCAGGCGCGAGCCGACGCCTTGTCAGGAGTGATATCGGTGGTCACCCCTGACACTCTGCCGGAATCCGCGGACAAAGTCGTGCGCCTTTCGGACGCCGCGCTTCCCGCCACGTCGTGGCCTGAACACGACAAACGTCGTCGACACGACGGCCGAGTGGTCACGTAGGGTCGCATCGTGGGACGAATTGATGAAATTGCCAACCGTTACGTGGCCGATTGGGCTCCATTGAGCCCCACCGGCGCGACCTTCGTCGGCATCGCCGGCCACGACGACCAGCTCGACGACCTCTCCCCCGAGGGTTACCGAGCGCGGGCGGACCTCACCCGCCGGACGCTCGCAGAGCTGGAGGTGACCGAGCCGCAGACCGAATCGGAACGGACCGCCAAGGAGGCCATGCAGGAACGGCTCGGCCTGGACCTGGCCCGGTACGACGTCGGCGAGACGACAAGCGAAATCAGCGTGATCGAGAGCGGGCTCCACGAGATCCGCATGGTGTTCGACCTGATGCCGACCGCGACCAACGACGAGCAGGCCAATGTCGCCGCCCGGCTCAACAGCTTCGCCGGCGCGCTGGAGGGTTACAAGACCACGCTGCGCGAGGCGCTCGCCTCCGGCAAGGTCAGCTCGAAGGTGCAGTTGGTCGAGGTGGCCAAGCAGTGCGACATCTGGATCGACCCGACCGGGGACAACTTCTTCCACGGGCTGGTCGAGCGGCTCGGCGCAGAGGGCACGCTCGGCGCCGACCTGCGTCGGGGTGCGGCCGCGGCGACCGCGGCGACCGCCGAGTTCGGCCAGTTCCTGCGTACCGAGCTGGCCCCGCACGGGCGGGACAAGCAGGCCGCCGGCCGGGAGCGCTACGAGCTCGCCTCGCAGTACTTCCTCGGTGCCAAGGTCGACCTGGACGAGACGTACGCCTGGGGCTTCGCCGAGCTGGCCCGCCTGGAGGCGGAGATGCGGGCCGTAGCTGGGCGCATCTGCGGCTCGGGTGCCACCGTCGACGAGGCCGTGGCCAAGTTGGACGCCGACCCGGCCCGGACCATCCAGGGCAAGGAGGCGTTCCGGGACTGGATGCAGTCGCTCGCCGACAAGGCGATCACCGAACTGCACGGCACCCACTTCGACATCCCGGAGCAGGTCCGTCGCATCGAGTGCTGCCTCGCCCCGACCAGCGACGGTGCCATCTACTACACCGGCCCGAGTGAGGACTTCTCCCGTCCTGGCCGGATGTGGTGGGCGGTGCCGCAGGGCATCACCGACTTCTCCACCTGGCGAGAGGTGACCACCGTCTACCACGAGGGCGTGCCGGGTCACCACCTCCAGGTGGCGCAGACCGCCGTCCGGGCCGACCTGCTCAACCGCTGGCAGCGGCTGCTCTGCTGGGTCTCCGGGCACGGCGAGGGCTGGGCGCTCTACTCCGAGCGGCTGATGGACGAGCTGGGCTACCTGGAGGACCCGGGCGACAAGCTGGGCATGCTCGACGGCCAGGCGATGCGCGCGGCACGGGTGATCGTCGACATCGGCATGCACCTGGAGCTGGAGATCCCCAAGGACAATCCGTTCGGCTTCCACCCGGGCGAGCGGTGGACGCCCGAGCTGGGCTGGGAGTTCATGCGGGCACACTGCCGGGTGCCGGACGAGAATCTGCGCTTCGAGCTGAACCGCTACCTGGGCTGGCCGGGGCAGGCACCTTCGTACAAGGTGGGCGAGCGGATCTGGCTCCAGGCCCGCGAGGACGCCAAGGCCCGCAAGGGTGCCGATTTCGACCTGCGGGAGTTCCACCGGCAGGCGTTGGACCTGGGTGCGCTGGGTCTCGACCCGCTACGGAAGGCGCTGGCCCGGCTCTGACCCACAAACAGTTCCAGGCGCCGGCGGTACGACGAGCCGCCGGCACCCGGGGCCATCGGACCGGCGTGTCGTTCAGCCGAGGGTCAGCCCACTTCGGCGATGTGGCGGCATCCGGCCTTAAAGACACCGCCACATCGGCGATCTGGAGTCGATCGTCGCCGGGTGCGTTGCCCGAAGTTGACGCGCGAGTCCGCGGTGGGGCACCGCGGGCCGCGGCTCACTTCAGAAGCACTCCTTGCCCTTGGCGTCGTCACCCACGTTGAGCTTGACCCGGAGGCCGACCAGGTTGAAGTCGCCGCCGTGGTGTAGCGGGACACCTGTTGCAGGTTGGTGATGGTGACGTGGTCGGAGTTCTGGCCGAACGAGCCGGCCTGCGCCGTCGGGTTCAGGTTGGTAACCATCGGCCCGTCCCCGGTCAGGGCTACCCGGCCAACCAGTCCTCCAGCAGGCGGTGGTCGATCGAGTCCACCCGACCGAGCGTACGACCGGAAGCCACCCGATCCCGCAGCTCGGCCCGGGTGAACCAGCGCGCCTCCAGCAACTCCTCGCCGTCGACACGTACCTCATCGGACGTGGCGGTGGCCCGGAAGCCGACCATCAGGCCGGCGGGGAAAGGCCATGCCTGCGACCCCTGGTAGGTCACGTCGGTGACGGTCACGCCCGCCTCCTCGGCCATCTCCCGACGGACCGCGTCCTCCAGGCTCTCGCCAACCTCGACGAAGCCGGCCAACGTCGAGTACGCGTCCTCCGCCGCCCCCGCGTGCCGAGCCAGCAGGCAGCGCCCCGGCGGGCCGGGGGCCTCGACCAACACGATGATCGCCGGCTCGATTCGGGGGAACAGAAGGCGCCTACACTCCCCGCCGGTGCAGGTCCGCATGTGCCCGCCGCCGTCGGCGACGGCCGGCGCGCCGCACGTCCCGCAGAACCGCTGCTGCCGGTGCCAGTGCAACAACCCCCTGGCGTACGCCTGGACGGCAGCGTCGCCTGGCGCGAGCCGCCCGACCAGTGCCCGTACGTCGACGGACCGCGCGGCACCGGCCATCTCGGTGGCGGACCGCTCGGGGAGTGCCGACAGGTCTGCCGCGAACACGGCAACGTCCCCGTCGAGCCCCAGGAAGACTGTTTCGCTGGCAGCGGACCGGACGAGAGACGCGCGCTCCGCGGTGAGCCGAACCGGGCCGTCCGCGTCGACGAGACAGCGGTCCCGCCACAGTGGCAGCACCACAGTGGTCTGCTCAGTACGCAGCGCGCTCAACCGGGCCGGATCGGTGCGCAAGGGTCCCGCCCTGTCCAGCCAACCGCCGCCGTACGCCAACACCCGCTCCGCAGTGTCCACCCGGCCACCGTGCCACGTCTGTGGTCGGCCACCGGCACCGCCCCCGGGCTCGTGCGACACGCCGAACGACACGCGGTAGCAGCGCCTGGTCGGCGCAGCCCACGAGGACAGCCGGACATTCGTTACCGTAGGTGCCTCCGGGAGGGGGTACCTCCCGCAGCACCTGGCGATCGAGGTTGCAGTGACGCTGTACGGCGAAAATAGTCCACCCGCCGACGACCGGCCCACGGTGCAGGTCACCGCGGTCACCTGGCCCGACGATGGGCCGGAGCCGGTGACGGCACCTGCCACTGGCGAGCCGGACGGCGGCCCGAGCCGCCCCCGTCGGGTGCGGATGCTGCTCGCCGCTGGCGTCACCGGTGGTGTCCTCGCCGCCGTGGCGGGTGCCGGCGCCTGGGCGTACGCCGGGGACGTCCCCCGCGGCACCAGCGTGCTCGGCACCGAGCTGGGCGGCCGGAGCCGCGCGGAGGCCGACCGGGAGTTGCGGGCGGAGCTGGGCCGGCGGGCGGCGGCACTAGCGGGCCCGTTGAAGGTCACCGTCGACGGGCGTAGCGCCGAGATCAACCCGGCCGACGTCGGGCTGGCCGTCGACGTGCCGGCGACCATCGCGGCAGCAGCTGCGGCCGACGCGCACGCGGTCAGCCGGCTGGTCGGCTCCCGCACCGTCGATCCGGTGGTCACCGTCGATGTGGACCGGTTGGACGACGCGTTGCGCAAGGTGCTCGGCGACAAGGCCCAGGGCATGACGATGCCAGCGATCACCTACCAGGGCACCACGCCGAAGGTCGTGCAGCCCAAGCCGGGTCTGGCCCTGGAGCCGCAGCGCTCCGCCGAGGTGGTCCGCGCCGGCTGGCTGGCCGGCACCCCGGTCACCGTGCCACTGGTGGAGCGCCACCCGGCGACCACCCCGGAGGAGTTGAGCCGGCTGGTCACCGAGCTGGCGAAGCCGGCGGTCGCGGCGCCGGTGACCCTGCGTACCAACAAGGGCTCGGTGAAGGTTCCGCCCGCCGCCATCGCGAAGAGCCTGCGATTCACCGCCGACAAGACCGGCAAGTTGGCCCCTTCCGTGGACGTCAAGCAGTTGCGGGCGGCGCTCGGCAAGAACCTGGCCACCATTGAGGTGCCACCGAAGAACGCAGCGATGACCATCTCCGGTGGCCGGCCGACCACCACCGACGGGCGGCCCGGTCAGCAGCTCGACACGGCGACCCTGGGTCAGGACCTGCTGGCGGTGCTGCCAAAGTCGGACGGCCGCGAGGTGACCGGCGAGCTGAAGCCGACGCCGCCGGAGCTGACTGCGGAGAAGCTGTCCGGCCTGGGCATCAAGGAACGGGTGTCCACCTTCACCACCCGTTTCACCGGCGGGATGGCCTCGTCGCGCAGCCAGAACATCGCGACCATCGCGAGGCAGGTGGACGGCACGGTCGTCCTGCCCGGGAAGACGTTCTCGCTGAACGGTCACACCGGCGAGCGCGGCTACGCCAAGGGCTACCGGGACGCACCGGTCATCCTCGGCGGCAAGCTGGTGCCGGGTGTCGGGGGCGGCACCTCGCAGTTCACCACGACCCTGTTCAACGCGACGTACTACGCCGGGTTGGAAGACGTCGAGCACAAGCCGCACTCGTACTGGTTCGACCGGTACCCGGCGGTCATCGAGTCGACGATCTTCTGGCCGGATCTGGACTTCAAGTTTCGCAACAACACCGACTACGGCGTACTCATCGACACGTCGTACACGTCGAGCACGATCACCGTGTCGATCTGGAGCACGAAGATCTACGACAGCGTGAAGACCGAGTACGGGCCGCGCCGCAACATCACCACCCCGAAGCTGATCCATTTGGAACCCGGTCCGTCGTGCATCGCGACCAACGGCATCAACGGCTTCACCCAGGACGCCTTCCGAGTCATCAAGAAGGGCGGCACGGTGGTCAAGCGGGAGAAGTTCACCTGGCGCTATGACGCCGAACCCCGCTACGTCTGCGGCCCCAAGCCCTCCTGAGGTCACCTCCGCGTTCGCGGGGCGGTCGGTCAGCTCGGAGGTGGCGGACCGCCCTGCACGTTGCGCTTGCCACCCTGCGGTGGTGTTGGCATCAGGCGTGCTTCCTGCACTCGGATCTCGGCCCGGACGCGGTGCGCAGCAGGATGCCAGATCTCCTCGAACGGGCCCATGACCTCACCGCCGGCGCCGCGGCGACGCACACGGGACCCCAGCCACCAGAGGACGCCCAGGATCGCCGCCACGCAGCCCACGAACACCAGAAGTATCAGGACGTCGTCCACACACTGACCCTAGCCGGGTACGCCAGCCCTGCCCGTCGGGCCGAGCAGGATGATCGACTCCAGATCGCCGACATGGGTGTGTCCCACGCTCGGGATACCCCCACGTCGCCGACGTGGAGTGGATCAGGCGGGTCGAGTCTGGATACGCAGAAAAGGCCACCCCGGAGGGGTGGCCTTTTCT
>NZ_JBNCKP010000012.1:0-14882 GCF_049841575.1 Micromonospora sp. DT201
AGTGATGGTTCGGTCTTCACGGAGTTTTATGAGAATGGTGATCCGAAGAGCGGTAAGACTGCTGAGGGTGTTTCCGTTGGGATCGTGTACAACTCGGATGGTGGTTCGGAGATAACGTACGGGTCGGGTGTTGTCGTTCGGGTGAACGGGAATGGCGATCCGGTGTGGATGAAGACGAGTGATGGTTCGGTCTTCACGGAGTTTTATGAGAATGGTGATCCGAAGAGCGGTAAGACTGCTGAGGGTGTTTCCGTCGGGATCGTGTACAACTCGGATGGTGGTTCGGAGATAACGTACGGGTCGGGTGTCGTCGTTCGGGTGAACGAGAAGGGCGACCCGTACTGGATGAAGACGAGTGATGGTTCGATCTTCACGGAGTTCGACGAGAAGGGACGTCCGGAGAAGGGCAAGACGAGCACCGGCGAAGACATCGACATCACGTACAACACCGGCGACGACGGGTACAAGGTCGTGGTCGGGGACAAGGTCACCGTGTACGGGCCCGACGGTGCCCCGATCAAGCTGACGGTCGGGGACGACCTCATCTTCGACAAGTTCGAGGCCGGCTTCTTCCGCCGCGGGTACGACGCCAAAACCAACCGCTTCTTCGGGATCGAGTACCTGCCTAACGGCGACGTGAGGTGGGTGTTCGGCAAGGACGACTGGATCGAGTTCGACCCCAACGGCACGCCGACCGAGGGGTTCAGGCCAGGACCCGACGGCGGCCACTTCTCCTTCGCGGTCGAGATCGACAAGCTGGCGTCTGCAGCCGACTTCACCGGGCTGCGACGGAGGGACATCGCGACGGAACTCGGGGACCTCCAGAGTGCGCTGAAGTCCGTCGAGGCGCACTGGAGGAGCCCGGCCGGAGGGAGCTTCCAGGCGTACGCGGCGGTTCTGAAGACGGCGGGCGACAACCTGCTCACCATGCTGGACGAGTCGGAGAGGAGGCTGCGCGCCACCTACCACAACTACGTCAACGCGGAGTCGCAGAACGCGGGGAACTTCACGCCGAAGTGATCGTCGGAGGAAGCCTCGATTCCGGTTGAACGGACTGCCCGACCGCTCCGTTGTCAGGGCACCCGGGTCTCGTGCCCGGGTGAACCTCGCGCCACGGGCACTGCCCTGGTGTTCGGCCCTGACCAGGAGGAGCAGATGCTCGGCATCGCCATCATCGACGACCATCCGGTGAAACGTGCCGGTCTGGAGAAGTTCGTCTCCGAGACACCGGGCCTCGCCGTCGCCACCTCGGTCCGGTGCGTCGAGGACCTGGACCGCGCGGGCGTGGCGTTCGACGTCTCCATTCTCGACGTGTCGTTGCGGCCCGGCGGCCCGGCGCTGTCGGTTATCGAGTCACTGGCGAGGCACGGCCCGGCCGTCGTCAGCTCGTCGTGGGAACGCCCGCTCACGTTCGGCGCGGTGCTGCGTGCCGGCGTCCGTGGGTACGTCGCGAGTCACTCGGACGGAGAGGTCATCGTCGCCGCCCTGGTCACGGTCGGGCAGGGGGGCTTCTACGTCTGCCCTGAGCTGACGGAACAGTTCCAGGCAGACCTGGTGCGCAACGTGAACGCCGATCCGGCCGGGCTGGCGCCCCGCGAGGTGGAGACGCTGCGCTGGATCGCCCGCGGCCTGACCCATGCCCAGATCGCCGGCCGGATGGGGCTCACCGAGGCGACGGTCAACACGTACGCCAAGCGCATCCGGGCGAAGCTCAACGCCGGAAACAAGGCCGAGCTGACGCGAATGGCGATCGAACTCGGTCACATGCCCAGCAACGGCCGCCGCTTCCCGGCGGCATGACGAACCACGGCACCCACGGCGTGACGAGCCAGGGTGCGACCGATCAAGGCGCGACGAGCTGAGACGAGACGACGTGCGAGGAGAGCGTGGAAAGTAGCGACGTGTCGACGATGGGGCCGCCGGCGGCGGGCCGTCCGGACGGAACGCCCGCCGCGCCGCATGCGGAACGCCTGGAGTTCGTCCGGGCGTTCATCGAGCACGCGCGGGCACAGCCGAGCCCGGACCGGCCCGTGGCCCGGCCGCACACCGCGCTGCTCGTGGCGTCCACGGCCGTCATCGGCGCGCTGCTCTTCGGGCTGGTGCTGGGGCTGTTCAAGGGCGGCGGGGCACGACCGGCGGGAACGCCGCAGGCGGCCAAGACCGGGCCGACGTCGTACACGGCCGTGACCGGTTGGGACTGTCGCAGCGCGGAGGACCACACGTTCGAGGCCAAGGGCCGTACGCCGGAATGGGCGACAGTGCGCGACGGCGCCTGGGCCGCGGACGGTTGCCGGGGGTCGTTCACGACCGTCCCGATGAGCGGTGACCCCAACATCGACGACCCGTCGCAGTCACTGGTCTGGGCGTTCCTCCCGGGCACGGGCGTCCAACGCTGCGAGGTGGCCGTCTACGCCCCGAAGATCAGTGGCGACGAGTTCAAGCCGGCCACCAAGGCCCAGTTCACGGTGACCGCCGGCCGCGACGGCGCGTCCCAGGGAACGTTCCAGCTCAACCAGGCGGCGCGATCCGGCGACTGGCAGGCGGCCGGGGCGTTCCCGGTCACCAACGGCAAGTTCACCGTACGGCTGAACACGCGCGGGAAGCCCGGCAGCGACCGGGAACGGCTCATCGTCTCCCAGGTGCGGATCACGTGCGGGCTGGCGGACAAGTGACGGAGCGTGGCGGGGTCGGAACCGCACCGGCCCGGATCGAGCGGGTCGGTGCGAAGGGCTGGGGCCGGCACCGGACCATCGGTGCGGCGGTCCGGGCGGCGGGGGACGGCGCAGTGGTCTCGGTGGCCGCCGGCCGCTACGGGGAGAGCCTGATCCTCGAACGCACCGTGCGGATCGTCGCTGAGGCGGGCGGCCAGGTCGAGATCGCGCCCGCCGAGGGACCGGCGCTCGTGGTCCGGGGCGGCACGGTGACCGTGCAGGGCCTGCGCCTGGTGGCGCAGGGGCGCGGCCGGCCGGCGGTCTCCGTCACCTCCGGAGCCCTGTCGCTTCAGGGCTGCGAGGTCCGGGGCGGGTACGTCGAGGTGACCGGCCGCGCGAGCGCCACCCTGCGCGACTGCACGGTCGCCGGGACCGCCGGCGCCGGCGTCGACGTCGCCGACTCGGCCCAGGCGCGGCTCGTCGGCGGCGCCGTCCACGACGTGGAGGGCGCCGGCCTCGTACTCCGTGGAGGTGCCCGCGTGGTGCTCTCCGGCACGGCGGTGCGCGAGGTGAGCGGTGCGGGCCTGCACCTGCGCGACGCCGCCTCCGTCGAGCTGGACCGGGTGGAGCTCTCGCACACCGCGACGGCTGCGCTGCTCGTCGAGGGTGAGGCGTCGGCGGTCGTGCGTGACAGCCAGTTCTTCGACAACGACGGCGACGCGGTGCAGGCGAGCGGCAGCGCGCCCTTCGCCGTCGGCTGGTGGCCCGACCCGCTGCCGGCCCGGCCGCTGCTCGACACGCCGGCGACCGGCGCGGACGAGCCCGGCGGGATCCGGCTGGAGCGCTGCGTGTTCGAGCGGACCGGTGGCACCGCCGTATCCCTCGCGGGTCCGGCCAACGCCGACCTGCGCGACTGCCGCATCGACACGGCCGCCGACGCGGGCGTGATCGCGAGCGGTGAGGTGCGCCTGGCGATGACCGGCACGCACGTGGCGCGGACCCGCAGCACCGGTGTCGCGCTGCTCGGAGGCGCGCAGGCCCGGATCGACGGCGGTACGGTCGTCGACACCGGTGCCAACGGCGTCTACCTGGCGGGCGAGGCGCGCGCGGTGCTGCGCGACACCACGGTGCGGCAGACCACGTACACCGCCGTCCACCTCGGGGGTACGGCGATCGCCGGGCTCGCCGACTGCGTGATCGCCGACACCTCGGAGTGCGGTGTCCGGGTGACCGGCGGGGCGTTGGTGCGGGTCGAGGGTGGTCGCGTCGAGCGCGCCCGGCAGCGGGGCGTGACGGTGGAGGACACCGGCGACGCCCACCTGCGCCACGTCACGATCTCCGAGAGTGAGGTCGGGCTGCGCCTCGACACCCCGCACCGACCGCTGGTCGAGCACTGCGTGATCAGCGACATCGGGCAGACCGGCGTCGAGGTGGCGAAGGGGAGCGGCCCGACCGTACGGCACACCAGGATCAGCGCGTGCGGCGGCGCTGGCGTGTTCGTGGACGCCGGTGCGGCCCCGGTGGTCGACGGCTGTGAGATCGAGCGCTGCGGTGGCACCGGCGTGGTGGTCTGGACCGGCGCGGACCCGTCGATCCGGGCCTGCACGGTGACCAACTGCAAGAAGAACGGGGTGTACCTGGGCGCCGACGCGGGCGGGACCGTCGAGGACGTCGACATCTCGGCCACCGGCTATCCGGCCCTGTACGTCGGTGCCGGCGCGGCGCCGGTGCTGCGCCGCTGCCACGTGCACGACGTGGAGGAGGACCTGACCCTCGTCGAGGGGGCGACGCCGACGTTCGACCAGTGCACCAGCGCGGACGTCGGCACCGCCACCATGCCGGCCGAGGACGGCGGGTCCCGGGTGCGACGGGTGGCCCTCGGGCACGCCGGGGACGCCGGCCAGCCCACCGCGCGAGCGGGGAAGCCGGATCCAACCGACGCCGACGAGTTGCCCGATCTGCTCGCGCAGCTCGACCGGCTCGTCGGGCTGGAGAAGGTCAAGCAGGACGTCGGCTCGCTCGTGAAGCTGATGCAGATGGTGCGGCGCCGCCGCGAGGCGGGACTCAGCCCTCCGCCGCTCTCCCGTCACCTGGTGTTCGCCGGCAACCCGGGCACGGGCAAGACGACAGTGGCCCGGCTCTACGGGCGCATCCTGCGCGCCCTCGGCATGCTCGGCAGCGGTCACCTCGTGGAGGCGGACCGCTCCACCCTGGTCGGCGAGTACGTCGGGCACACCGCGCCGAAGACACAGGCCGCCTTCCGGCGGGCGCTGCACGGGGTGCTCTTCATCGATGAGGCGTACGCGCTGGTCTCCGACGGCAACAGCATGGACTTCGGCCACGAGGCCATCGCCACCCTCGTGAAACTGATGGAGGACCACCGCGAGGAGGTCGTCGTCATCGTCGCCGGATATCCGTCTGAGATGACCCGGTTCGTCAACACGAACCCCGGCCTGGCGTCGCGGTTCTCCCGGACGCTGACCTTCGACGACTACACCACGGACGAACTGGTGAGCATCGTGCGGCACCAGGCCGCCGACCACGAGTACCACCTCACCCCCGAGGCGGTCGAGGGGCTGCGCCGGTACGTCGACGTCGCGGCCCGGGGTGAGGGCTTCGGCAACGGGCGCTTCGCCCGAGGCGTGTTCCAACGCATGACCGAACGGCACGCCGCCCGGATCGCCGACCTTGCCGTGCCCACCACCGCGCAGTTGACCACCCTCGAACCCCAGGACCTGATCGACCTGACCGGCGCGCCCTAGGAGCAACTGGTGTCCCGCATCTCGTTTCACCGTCCGGCCCGGTTCGCGCCGCCGCCGGCCCCCGCCGACAAGGTGGTCCTGCCGGCCCCGCCGGAGGTCAAGCCGAGCAACGCCGGCCTGCTCACCCTGCTGCTCCCGCTGCTGAGCAGCCTCGGCATCGCGGCCTACATGGTCTCCTACGGCCGGCCCATGCTGATCGCCCTCGCGATCATCTTCGCGGTGGTGTCGTTCGCCGCCACGATCGCGTCGCGGGTGCAGAACAAACACAACGAGCGCCGGTCGCTGCTACGCCAACGGGCCCGGTACCGCGCGCTGCTGATGGACGTACGGACCAGCGCCCGGCAGGTCGCCTCGACGCAGCGCATGCTGGGCGCCTGGGCGCACCCGGAGCCGGACCGGTTGCTGGCGATCGCCAACAACGGCCGCCGGGTGTGGGAACGGCGGCAGTCCGACCCGGACTTCCTCCACGTCCGCATCGGCCTGGGCGACGCCGAGCTGTCGACGCCGATGCAGATCGGCACCCGGCTGGACCCGCTCGCCGACTACGACTGGGAGTCGATGCGGGCAGCCCGCCGGCTCGTCGACTCGCTGGGCAAGGTCGGCCGGCAGCCCATCCCCGTCGACCTCGGCTCGGCGGGCGTGGTCAGCCTCGTCGGGGCACCAGACGACGTGGCGGCCCTCAGCCGGGCGATGCTCTGCCAGCTCGGCGTCATGCACGCCCCCGACGACGTGCTGGTCGCGGTCGAGGCGCCCGACGGCGCGGCGTGGGAGTGGGCGAAGTGGCTGCCGCACACGTTCGAACCCGAGTCCCGGCGTCGGGCCGGGGCGATCCCGTTGATCGCCACCCAGTCCGGTGGCTTGGCCGACTTCCTGGAGCGCGAGCTGCGCCGGCGCGCCGAGCAGCTCGCCGCGCGGCGGGTCCAGGCGAGCTTCGACCGCGGCGCGGCCCCGCAGCAGCAGCGGCTCGTCGTGCTGTTCACCGCGTTCGACCCGGTGTCGGAGTGGGGGCGTTCGCCGCTGCTGCGTTCGCTGCTGGAGGCCGCCGGACCGCAGCTCGGCATCACGCTGGTCTTCCTCGGTCAGCGGGAGGTCGACGAACCGGGCCGCGTCGACCTGCGGATAACCATCGCCGAGGACGGCGGGCTGAAACTCACCGGCCGGACCGGTGCCGGCGCGGCGGACGGCGAGCACTCGTCGGCCGACCTGCTCAGCCCGACCATGGCGGAACTCATCGCCCGCGCCCTCACCCCGCTCATGCTCACCGACGAGCAGGAGCAGGTGCTCGCCCGGACGGTGTCGATGCTGGAGACGCTGCTCAGCGGGCGCGGCGTGGACGGCGTGCTCAACTCGCTCTGGGACGGCATGACCCCCGAGCGGTTGTTGAAGGTGCCGATCGGCACGGACGGCGACGGGCACGCCGTCGTACTGGACATCAAGGAGTCGGCGCAGGGCGGTTCCGGGCCGCACGGGCTCATCGTGGGTGCCACCGGCTCCGGCAAGAGCGAGCTGCTGCGTACGCTGGTCGCCGGCCTCGCGATCACCCACCCGCCGGAGCTGCTCAGCCTGGTCGTGGTCGACTTCAAGGGCGGCGCGACGTTCGCGCCGCTCGCCGAGCTGCCGCACGTGGCAGGCATGATCACAAACCTGGCCGACGACGCGGCGTTGATCGACCGGGTACGGTCGGCGCTGGTCGGCGAGCAGCAGCACCGGCAGCAGTTGCTGCGGGCCGCCGGCAACGTCGACTCGATCCGCGACTACCACCGCAAACGCGCACTCGGTGAGCCCGGCCCGAACGGCGAGCCGCTGGAGCCGATGCCCTACCTGCTCATCATCATCGACGAGTTCGCCGAGCTGCTCTCCGCCTATCACGAGTTCGTCGACCTGTTCGTCCAGATCGGACGCGTCGGCCGCAGCCTCGGCATGCATCTGCTGTTCTCCACCCAGCGGCTGGAGGAGGGCCGGCTGCGCGGGTTGGACTCGCACCTGTCGTACCGGATCTGCCTGCGTACGTTCAGCGCGCAGGAGAGCCGCACCGTCATCGGCACCACGGACGCGTACCGGCTGCCGCCGATTCCGGGCTCCGCGTACCTCAAGGTGGACGAGTCGATCTACCGGCGGTTCCGGGTGGCGCACGTCTCCTCGCCGTTCGTCGCGCCCGAGGATCGCGCACAGGAGCCGCCGGCCTCGATCGTGCCCTACGACCTGCGTGGGCTCGGGCGGGCGGACCTGTCCGAGGAGGAGCCCGAGGAGAAGCCGGTCGTCGCCAAGGACGGTCCCACCGAGCTGGGCGTCATCGTCGACCGGCTCAAGAGCCTCGGCACCCCCGCGCGGCAGGTGTGGCTCCCGCCGCTGCCGCGCGCCGTGCCGCTCGACTCGCTGCTCGGACCGGTCGCCGTCGAGTCCGGGCGCGGGCTGTCGGCGAACATGTGGCCGGTCGCGGGCCAACTGCGGATCCCGATCGGCGTGGTCGACCTGCCGTCGCAGCAGGCGCAGGAGCCGCTGCTGCTCGAGTTCGGCGGGCCGCACGGCAACCTCGCCGTCGTCGGCGCGCCCCGCTCCGGCCGCAGCACGCTGCTGCGCAGCCTCATGCTGTCGACGATCCTCACCCACACGCCGGCCGAGGCGCAGTTCTACTGCATCGACTTCGGCGGCGAGACGCTCCACCCGCTCGCCGCTGCCCCGCACGTCGGCGGCGTGGCCGGTCGGATGGACCACGAGATGGTGGGCCGGATACTGGCCGACACCCGGTCGCTCATCGTCGGCCGGGAAAGGCTGTTCCGCGAGCTCGGCATCGACTCGGTCGACGAGTTCCGGGCGCGGCGCGAGTCGGGGCGGTTGCCGGACGGGCTGCGCGCCGCCGACGTCTTCCTCGTCGTCGACAACTGGGGCGCGCTGCGTACCGAGATCGAGAACCTGGATCCGATCCTCACCGAGATCGCCTCCCGTGGTCTCGGCGTCGGCGTCCACCTGGTGCTCACCACGAACCGGTGGACCGAGATTCGTCCGCCGCTGCGCGAGAGCATCGGCACCCGACTGGAACTGCGGCTCAACGACTACAACGAGTCCGACATCAACCGCCGCATGGCGCAGGCCATGCCGGCGGGACTGCCGGGCCGGCTGCTCTGCCCGCCCGGCGTGTACGGCCAGGTGGTGCTGCCGCGCGTCGACGGTCGGGACACCGACGAGGGGCTGCGCGAGGCCCAGCAGGACCTCCTGGCGAAGGTGGGTCCCGCCTGGCTCGCCCGGCCGGCACCCGCGGTCCGAATGCTGCCCGAGCGGATCCACCGGCACGAGCTGCGCGCCGACGAGGAAACGGCGTCAGCGGTGCCGATCGGTATCGGCGAGCCGGAGATCGCGCCGGTCAGCCTCGACCTCGTCGCGGACGACCCGCACTTCCTGGTCCTCGGCGACACGGGCGCGGGCAAGAGCGTGTTCCTCCGGACCTGGCTGCGGAACCTGATCGACCGGCAGACCGGCTGGGAGGCGCGGGTGGTGCTGGTCGACTACCGGCGGTCGCTGCTCGGCATCGTGCCGGCGAGCCACCTCGGCGCGTACGGCGCGGACGCGCAGACGACCCGCGCCTACGCGCAGCAGGTCGCCGAGAAGCTGCGGGAGCGAATGCCGCCACCGACCGTCACGGCGGAGGAACTGCGGGCCCGCAGCTGGTGGGAGGGACCGGAGATCTACCTCGTCGTCGACGACTACGACCTCGTCGGCGGCGGGGCGCAGTCGCCGCTCCAGCCCCTGCTCGAGTTCATTCCGCACGCCCGTGACATCGGCTTCCACGTCGTGCTCGCCCGCCGGGTCTCCGGCAGCGGCCGGACCCAGGTGGGCGACGCGCTCTACGGCCGGGTCAAGGAACTCGGCGGCGGCGGGCTCATCCTCTCCGGCGATCCGCGCGAGGGCGCGCTGCTCGGGACCGAGAAGGCGGCGTCGCGCGCGCCCGGGCGCGGGGCCCTGGTACGCCGGGGGCTCCCCACCCGGATGATCCAGGTCGCGCTCGACCAGCCCGACGACGATCCGCCCGCGACCACCGACTCCCCGGCGGCCGCGTCGACCGCCTCGACGAGCGCCCCGTGACCCGGCTCGTGGGCGGGGCCGGGACCGGCGGGGACACCGGAATCAGTCACTGTCGCGGTCCCCGCCCCGGCTGCGATGCTGCCCCCGTCCGGGTCGGTCCTTACCGGACGGAGAAGCCGGCCAGCCCGGTAGACCAACCCGTTAGGGCCACCCAGAACAGAGGAGGACGTCGTGCCGTTCGGCGTAACACCGGAATACATCGCCACTGCGGCGATCGACTGCGATACGACCGCGTCCGAGATCGAACAGAGTCTCACGGCCGTACGGCAGTACGTCGTCTCCCTGCGTGACGAATGGGAGGGCGTCGCCGCCCAGAACTTCGACTCGGTCATGCACGACTTCGACGTGTTCGGCACGATGCTGCACAACGCGCTGCTCAACATCGGGGCCGGCCTGCGCGGCAACTTCAACAACTACGTCGACGTCGAGGACTTCGCGGCGGGCAACCTGGTCACGGTCAACAACGAGATCCCCGGCGTCTATCTGTGACGCCGGCTTCGGCCAACGTCGCCGGCCTGGTGCCGGCCTCGGCCAACGTCGCCGGCACCAGGCCGGCCCGGAAGGAGCCCTGTCATGCCCGACATCTATAACACCCCGCTGAAGGTCCCCGAGTCCCTCGGGGGTGCAGGCCCGTACATCAACGGGGTCGCGGGAGAGATCATCGACCAGCTCGTCATGCTGGAGAGCAAGCTGTCGCCGATCTCCACCACCTGGACCGGTGAGTCGGCCACGTACTTCGAGGACCAGCGTCTGGCGTGGAACGTGGCCTCGGACGGGCTCTTCGGCCCGGAGGGGGTGCTGGGCATGATCGCGCACGCCCTCCGGGTGAACTACGACAACTACACCGAGGCCGAGCTCGCCAACACCCAGACGTGGAGGCACTGAATAGATGTCCGACCAGCGCAGCCTGGTGACCGTCGTCGGCTCCCGGCGGCGGGTCGACGTCGCCCTGCCCGCCGGAGCCCCCGTCGGGGAGTACGCGTCACGCCTCGCGGACCTCTGTGGCCAGGACAGTCATGACGTCTTCCCGCCCGCGTGGTCCCTTGCCCCCGCCACCGCGGCACCGCTGGCGCTGGAGCACTCCCTGGCCGACGCCGGGATCGCCGACGGAGCGGTGCTGTACCTGGTCGATGTCGCCGGCGATCCCGGCGGCGAGCCGGCGATCGAGGACATCGAGGAACTCGTCGCCGACGAGACCGCCGGGTACCGCCGGCGCGAGCCGCCGCGTGGTCTCGTGGTCATCGCGTTCGCCCTGGCCTGGCTGGCCGCGGCCGGTCTTCTCCTGCTGCGGCTGGACGCCGGGGTCACGGCGGCCATCGCGCTGACCGCGACGGCACTGGTGCTGCTGGGCGCCTCCTGGGCGATACGGCAGCGGCGCTCGGCCGTGTCGCCCGCGATGTGCCTGGTCATGTCCCTGACGGCGGCGCTGTGCCTGGCCGCGGCCGGGGGGCTGTTGGCTTCCATGATGGAAGGCGCCCTGTCGTGGGTCGGGATGGTGGTCGGCGCGAACGTCGGCGTGGTGATGGCGCTGGCCACCACACCCGAGATCATCCTGTTCGCGGTGGAGCTGCAGCTCCTGGTCGGCACGCTCCTGCTGCCGCTGTTCCTCGCGCTGCGGGTGAGTGCCGCCGAGGCGGCGGCGGCGGTCACGGTCGCCGCGGTCGCGTTGCTCGGCGGCTCGAAGTGGATCGCCGGCAGCATCTCGGCGTGGGCCTCCCAGCCGCCGAAGCCGAAGTCGGGCGCGCCCATCGCGCAGGCGGTCACCATGCTGCTGGTCCGCGCCCGGCGGATCCTCGCCGTGGTCATCGCGGGTCCGGTGCTCGCGCTCGCCGTCGCGCTGCCGGTGCTGGCGGTCTCCGGTGGCTGGTGGGGTATCGCGTTGGCCGCTGTCGCAAGCGCGGGGCTGCTCATCCGGACCAAGCAGGCGGGCTTCGCCAGCGAGGCCGTCATGCTCGGCGCGGGCGGCTTCATCGGCCTGTTCGCGGTGCTCGCCGCGCTCGCCGACCGGTTGGGTGGGCAGGGCCTCACGGCGCTCGTCCTCACGGCCGGCGGGCTGGTGGTGCTCGGCACCGGCCTGACCCTCACGCTGGTCCAGCTACCGCTCACCGACGCGACCAGGGACGTCTCGCTGGGCGGCGCCGCCGCGGCCGGACGCCGGTCGGCCGTCGACATCGTCGGAATGCTCTGTGGCCTCGCGGTCGCACCACTGGCCATGGGCCTCTACGGCGTGTACAGCGAGCTGAGCGCGATGGGGCGCGGCCTGGTCAGCTGACGCGTCCAAACCTGGGGAGAGCCCCGGCGAACCGGGCCGCCGTCGTGGATGAGTCTGCCCGACCCGCCCACGACGGCACCCTGTCGACGGCCCTAGACGAGTAAGTCCTGACCCTGCTCGGGCTGTGGGCGCAGCCGGCGGCCGGCGGTGACCGTCGGTCACCTCCGTCAGGGCGGATGCGGTGCTGAGCGGTATACCTCAGAGTCATATTCATACCTCTGAGGTATACCGCTCAACCACACATCGGCATGGCAGGCAGCCAAAGCGGATGGCGAGCGTCCTTCACTGCGGGCATGGACGAAGGGTGTTGAAGATCCGTTTGTGACGACAGACCTCAACACCCTTCTGAACCGCACTGTACGTGAAGATCGACGACTGGCTCGGGTGTCCACTCCGGACGGGTAGGCCACCGAAGCTCTCCGACGCGGAGTTGCTGACCCTGGCCGTCGCGCAGGCGCTGCTCGGGGTGCGTTCCGAGGCCCGTTGGCCGTGGTCCTCGATCATGATCCGGACCTCGTCACCGACCGTCCGGGCCTGCTGATCGTGGCGGAAAAGGAGTACGTCTGCGCCGAGTTGGACCGATGGCTGGCCGAGCGGGGGGTGCGGTTACTACGGCCGTCGTACCGCAACCACACCCCACGCCCGGACGAGCACCTACTCAAACTCGACCTTGAGTTACACGGTGGCCGGAGTATCGAAAGGGGTAGCCGTCCGAGTCGCCCAGCGGCTCCTCGCGATGACCGCCGCGATCTGGCACAACCGGACCACGGGGCAGCCCGTGACCAGATCCCTGATCGCCTACGACCACTGGCCCAACTTCGGACGTACTCGTCTAGATGATGGGTTTGAGTGGCGGCGGGTCGGGGAACTTCGCGCCGTAGTCCACGTTGGCGTAGATCTGGCCGGCGTTGTCGACGGTCAGCGCGTACTGACCGACCAGATGGATCACGTCGGCGCACGCCATCAGCAGGTTGTCCATGTACGTGTTGACCTGAGTGACCTGTGCCGGACTGGCCCCATAGTAGTTGTCGTCGTAGTCGTCGGGCGCGGCTTGCGGTCCCTGCATGCCGCAGACCATGTTCGGGAAGTAGCTGTCCTGCTCGCCGTTGTACGCGTTGCCGTCCCCTTCGATCTGGTCTTCGTCCGTCACGGAGAAGATCCAGTTTTTGCGGGCCTCGACGTAGCTCTTGAAGTCGTTGTAGTCCTTCACCTGCCCGTCGAGCTCGCTCAGCATCGCGATCACCCGGTCCTCGATGTCGCCGGTGCTGACCTCGAACGCCTTGACGTCCGGGACGGCCTCCGGCGGCTTGGCACCCGCGTCCGGCGCTACCGGATCCTGTACCTCGATCTTCGGGCCCGAGAACCACTGGGGCGACGCGCTCGTATCCCGTTCCCAGGTTGTCTGGATGCTCAGCGTCGGCGGTGCCACGTCCGCCGGCGGGGGTGTGATCTTGGCCGGATCCGCCATCCGGAACTTCCCTTCGGGTAGACCCTTCTCGTCGCGGGACTGTCCGACGACCGGTCCGGTCGTCCGCTGATTCCGCATCGTCACCGTCGCGCGTAGCGGCCCCGCTGGCAACGTCCCTTTTCCGGGACCGGCCGGCGGACGAACGTGGATCTTCTCGGCCGCCCTTGGTCGCCGTAACGTCGCCACGGGTCTGTGAATCGGGGGGTGGGGACGTGGGTGATGCGTCACCGAACCATCCCGATCCCGACAAGATCGATGATCTCGCGAATCGCTGGAAGGCGTACGGCGAGCGGCTCGCCGAGCTGAAGAAGGCCACCGGCCAGGCCCGGGACATCACCTGGACCGGAGAGACCGCCATCCAGTCGGATCGCGTGGCCGATCAGATCGACAGGCGAATCACCGAGATGGTGAACGCGTGCACCTCGATGTCCGAGTCGCTGCACGACATGGCCAACGGGGTTCGCGACGCGATCAAGCAGAAAAAGGCCGAGGAGCTCATGAACATCATCATGGGCGTCCTCGGGGCGGCGGGGATCCTGTTCCTTGGTGCCGTCGGCCCGCTCGCCAGCGCGTTGGCGAACATGGCCCGGCTCGCCTGGCTGGCGACGGCCTTCAACGCGATCATGCGGGCGATGAACGTCGTCGGCGACCTGATCGCGTCACTGGTCACCTACGTGCCCGTGATCAGGGGCGCGGCGAGCGCCATCGGTGCGATCGTCAACGGCATCGTCTGGGCGGCCGGCATCAGCTTCGGTGTCCAGGGTGGCGTGAGCGCTGGCATGGGCGTGCCATTCCAGCCGGATCCGGCAATGGAGATCCTCAACATTCTGGTGGGCGGGGCGGCGGGACTGGCGTTCGGCGGCAACAAACCGTTCACCCGCATCAGCAAGGGCGGCGAGTGGTTCGGCAAGGTGAACTTCGACCTGCCGAACATCAACGACCTGACCGGCGGGCTGCGCTTCGGCGGCCCCCGGCCGGACCCGTCCGGCCGGGCGCGTACCTCCGGCGGGGGCAGCTCGACCAGCGTGCCGCCCGTGCGCCTGACCGACCAGCCGGGGCCGCCGAGCGTCGGAGCAGACGCCTCCGGCACACCGCCACCCCCGGTCCGCACGACGACGGCGGACATCGAGTCGAGCACCGGCCTCCACCGGCCCGGCGACTATCCCTCGGGCCACTTCGAGTCCGCGACAGGTGGCACCGAGGGCGTCGGTACCACCGGGCCGCCGCCGGTCCCTGCGCCAAGGACTCGAGTCTCCGGCGGTGGTCCCGGCGGACCCGGCCGCCAGGACCAGACGGTCGGCGACGGCCCGGTGGCTTCGCCCAGGCCCGACACCGCCGTAAACGGGCCCCCGCCGCGGACGGGGCAGGCGCCCGGCACGCCACCGCCAGCCCGCCCTGTCGACGACGGTCGCGCGCCCGTCGAGTCGACGGCCTCCACCTCCGGTTTCCGACCGGCGAACCTGGACGCCCAACCCCACACGCCGACTCGCATCGGTGCCGAGTCCACCCCTACGCACCCCGGTCCCGGTCGTCTCGGGGCGAGCGCGAACGCTCCGACCGGGCCCGGTGGTCCGGGCGAGCCGCCCCGCTCGCTCGGTCGGGGCCCGCAGGATTCGTTGGCGTCGTCGGGCAGCGGGAGCCCGCGGGGG
>NZ_JBNCKP010000012.1:14981-25832 GCF_049841575.1 Micromonospora sp. DT201
CCGGGCGAGCCGCCCCGCTCGCTCGGTCGGGGCCCGCAGGATTCGTTGGCGTCGTCGGGCAGCGGGAGCCCGCGGGGGCAGGGCGGGGGCCGCCCACCCGCGCAATCGTCGACGGAATCGCACCCGTCAGCGGGCGTGCCCGAGACCGGCGGGCGCGGGCTGCCCACGTCCCGGCCCGGCACACCCGTGGACCGGACGGCCGTCCCGGGCGAGCGGGCTGCCGTTCCGGGCGAGCGGGCGAGCGGACCCGAGCCGTCACCGGACGGCGGGCGGCCGGGCGGCACCGTTGCGGCGCGAAGCGGCGACCGGGCGGGCCCGGTCGCCGCCGCCGGCACGCACGCCGGCGCACCGGTGGACGGGCCATCGACTGCCCCGGCCAGGCCGGGGTCCGGGGGCGGCGAGCCCGGCGGGCGCCCGATGGTGGAGGCGTCGTCGCGCTCGGCGAGCGAGCCGGCCCCGCCCGCCCACGCGGCCGGCGGGACGGACGCCCCGGTCCGCCCCACCACCACCGGCCGCCCGGGCGGGCCGCGCGCCGGCGAACGATCCCCGGACGGTGCCGCCCAGGATGGTGTGGCCCAGGACGGCGAGCCGCCGGCCCGGTCCGTCGATGGCTCCGAGGAGGCCGTCACCACGCTCGACGATCTGCTCGCGCGGCTGCGCGCCCGTGGGCTCGACCCGGCCGGCCAGTTCGACGCCGTGGCGGGGGAGTGGTCCCGCGAGGCGCGCCGCAGCGGCCAGCCACATCACGTACCGGACCGGGAACTGGCCAGTGCACGGGCGGAGCACGGCGCGGGGGTCGAGCGGGACCTCGCCGGCCTCTTCGAGGGGCCGCGCGGCGCGCGAACCGAGGCGTCGCCGTCGGCGCCGCACGGCACGCCCTCGCCGGAGCGGCCGGTGGCGGTCTCGGCGGCGGCCGAGGTCGTACGCGGGCACGCCACCGCGCTGCGCGACCGCCTGTCGATGGAGGCAACGCGGCACCGGTCCCTGGATCAGCTGAGCCGCGACGCGACGGCCCTGGGCCGCAGGCACCGGGCGGACCATCCGGACGCGCTCTCCGCTGACGGTTACCGGCGCGTCGCCGGCGACCTCAGGACCGAATTGGGCGAGGCTGTCCGACAGCGGTACGGGCCGACGGGGGAACACTTCCGGGCGCGTACCGGCGACGGGGGCGTGGACTCTGAGCTGACGGCGGCGCGGGGGCGGCTCCTCGACGAGTATCCGACCCGGGTCGAGCGCGAGGCGCGCATCGAGCGGGAGTTCCGGGCCATCGAGCGGGAACTCGACGAGTACGCGACCGCGCGCGGCGGGTCGGCGGTGTCGCGGGAACGGCTGTTCGACGGCTTCCGCCGGCAGGTCGTGCACGCGGAGCGGGCGGGGCTGGGCGACCACCTGCCCACGATCCGGGAGAACATCCGCCACGACCTCGACCTGTTCCTGGGCCTCGAACGGTGGGCGGACGCGCAGGTCGCCGCCTTCCGGCGGCAGGAGGGGCCGCTGTCGCCGGAGGGGTACGACCGGGCCAGGGCCGACCTGCTCGACCGGCTGTCCGACGGCGGTGACCTGGAACCGGGTTCGCCCGACTCGGCCCGCACGCGCGCGCGACTGGGTGACCTGCGGGACGATTTCGTCGCCCGGATCCGCGCCGAGAGCCTGGCCGAGACCGAGTTCGCCAAGGTACGCGACCAGGGCGTCTGGCGACCGTGGGAGTCGGCGGCGGCGGAGGAGGCAGCGGCGGAATTCCGGGCCGCGATCCGCGCGGCCGGCCCGGATGCCCCGGCCGAACTGCTGCGGGAGATCCGCGAGCGGTGGTCGGCGGGTCTGCGCGCCCGGCTCGACCGGGCCGCCGCGATCAGCGGCCTCGCCGACCGGTTCGACGGCATCGCGGCCGGCTGGAAGGCCGAGCGGGCGGCTCGGGGTGAGCCGTACGACGTGCCGGACAGTGTGCTCGGGCGGATCCGGGGAGAGTACGACGCGGCGGCCGACGCCGACCTCACCGCCTGGCGGGCGGGCAACCGGGTCGACGGCGGAACGGAGATCGAGGAGGCGCTGGCGGCGCACGCGGACACCGCACGGACGCGGCTCGGCGCCGGGGCCGACCTCGCCGACGCGGCGGCCGGCATCGAGCGGCGGCATCTCGCCGACACCGCCCCCGGACGGCAGCCGCTGTCGCCGGCCGGGTTCGCCCGGGCCCGCGCCGACCACCTCGACGAGATCGACCTGGCACGGGCGCGCGGCGGGCCGGAAACCGACCGCGTCCCGGAGATCGGCGAGGGCTACCGGGCCCGACTCGACCGGGAGCACCTGGTTGAGACCGAGTACGCGGCATTCGAGGCCGAGCGCGCCGCCGTGGCGGCCCGCAACGGCGCGGAGGCCGACTCGGCACGGGTGCGCGGCGAGGCGTTCGACGAGTTCCGCACCAGGGTTCTCGCCGCCGGTCCGGACCCCTCGCCGCACGTGCTGCGCGGCATCCGGCGGGACGTGCTGACGAAACTCGGGAACGGCCTCTGGGGCCCGTCCTCCGTGGGCACGACGTTGCACGCGCAACTGCGGAACCTCTTCGACCAGGGCATGACCGAGTTCCGGACCCGGACCACGCCGGATGGCCCGCAACCGAGCGACCGGGACCTGCTCGGCATCGAGGCAGAGTTCCGCCAGCGCGGAATGGCCGCCTACGAGGCGGCGTGGGAGCGCCTCGGGCCGTACCGGCGGGCCGCCGACGTGCGCGCCGAGTGGCTGCGCGGCATGACGCCGGAGGTCGTCCGGGTCGCCGACGCCCTCGGCACCCGTGTCGGTCTGCCCGACGCGGGGGCCGTCCGGGCCGGGCTCGTGCACGACGTGGGCCGGTGGGCCGACACCTCGTACGCGCGGCTCCAGCGCACCGAGCCGGGCCCGATGCCCTCCGCCGAGGGCTTCGCGCGCGTCCGCGCCGACCTGCTGCGGGACGTCCGCGCCGCGGTGGCCGGAGAATCGCGCCTGGGCGCGTCCCTGCCGCCCGGCCCGCGCGAACGCCTCGGGCGGCTGACCGACGACTTCGCCGGCCGGCTGCGCCTGGAGCAACGGTACGAGGGTGAACTCGCCGCCGGTCGTGCCGGGCTCGACGAGGCCCTCGCCGGACGCCGCGACGTCGATTCGTTCGCGTCGACCGTACGCGCCGAGGCCCGTCGCGACCTGCGCGCGGCCATCCACGCGGCCGGTCCTGACGCCCCGCCAGAGTTGCTCGGTGAGATCGGGCGGAACTGGCGCACCGGCCTGCGGGCGAGAGTGGACGAGGCGGCCCGGCTGGTTTCCTTCGCCGACCGCTTCGACGGGATCGCCGCCGAGGCCCGAGCCGCGCACGGCCCGGCCGGCCGCCCCGGCGGGCCGTCCACGAGCCCTGGTGGATCGTCCGCCCGCACGGGTGCGTCGTCCGCGCGCCCCGAGGGTGCCCAGGCTCCAGCGTCGATCCGCGCCGACTTCGAGGCCAGGGTGGCCGGCGAGCTGCGGACCTGGCGCGACGGCGCGGACCTCGACGACCCGGTCAGCGCGTCCACGGTGGCCGATCGGCTGGACGCGCACGCCCGGACCATCCGTGACCGCCTCGACGACGCCGCGCGACGGGAGTTCCACACCGGCGGTGCCGGCGACTGGGCGCGGCGGGAGAACGCCCGCCTCACCGCGGCGCCGGCCGATCCGGCACGACCACGGCCGTCGGCGGCCGGCCTGGGCCGGGCCCGAGGCGACCACGCGGACGCGGTGGGCGCCGCGTACGACGAGACGATCGGCCGCGCGGCCGGCGGGCGCGGTGTGCCGGCCGAGGCCCGCCCGGCCGGCGCACCGCGCGAATCGTCGGCCGAGGCCCAGCGGGTGTTCGACGCGCGCCGGAAGCAACTCGAAGGGGACTACCCCGACCGGGTACGCCAGGAGACGCTCGTCGAGTCCGAGTACGCCACGATCGAGCCCGAGCTCGCCGCGCGGCTCGACGGGCTGACCGGCGACGCGGCGGCACCGGGCCGGATCGCGCGGATCCGGGGCGAGGCGTTTGCCGACTTCCGGGACCGCTTCCTGCGCGCCCCGGACCGGTCACCGGAGACGCTGGCCGCCCTGCGACGGGCGTGGGCGGACGGACTCGACGAGGGGATCCTCGGCGGCCAGCCGACCGGCCGGATCGCCGGCGACGTGACGCGGCTGTTCGACGGGGCCGTCGGCCGGCTCCGCGCCACCGACCACCTGCCGGTCGAGCGGCTCGCCGCCGCCGCAGACAGGTACCGGGCCCGGGCCGGCGAGTTGTACGAGCAGGCGTGGCGGGAGAGCGGCGAGCACGCCCGGCTCGACGACGTACGCGACGCCACCGCCGCGCGGCTGCGCCCGGAGACGCTCCGCCTCGACGACGAGCTGGCGTTGGCGCAGACCGCCGAACGGATGTTCGCCGCGGAACAGCGGGCCCAGCTCGCGCACTTCGGCGACGCGCGGCGCACCGGTGACCTGGCGCTCACCCCGGCCGAGCTGCGAAGCATCCGCGACCGACTCGACGAGCGGCTGACGGCGGAACACCGCGCCGTCTGGGGCGACCGACCCGGCGAGTTCTCCCGGCCCGCCGAACTCGCCGACCCGGGCCGGCTCCGGTCCTGGCAGGAGCGGCTGGACCGGGCCGCCGGTGACCTGCCCGATTGGGCGTACGCCCTGCGCGAGGCCCGCCTCGCCGGGACCGCCCCGCGACCCGGCGAGGCCACGGCACCGGACAGGGCGACGGCACCGGACGGGACTGCGGCGTCGGCCGGGGCGGACCGCGCGGTCACCCGGGCCGAGCGCGAGCTGGAGCGGAGGTGGGCGCGGACCCGACTGGAACTCACCGGCATCGCGTGGCGGCGCGCCCGGCTCGAACAGGAGCTGGTGCTGCGCGGCAACGACCCGGACGCGGTCTTCGACCGCACGGTACGCGCCTGGCGGGAGGCGCACCCGGAGGAGGCGGGTCGGGTCTCCACCGCCGACCTGGAGGCGATCCGCACCGGCGAGTACGACCCGGACATCGCGGTCATCCGCGAGCACGCCTGGGGAGATAGCGGTCGGCCGCCCCTGGATTCCGCCGGGCTGGCCGACCTCGTCGGGGCCCGGGCGGCGGTGCTGCCCGAACGGTTCAACCAGCTCGCGCGCGACCGGATCGCCGGCCCACCGGCCGGCGGGGACCACGCACCGGAGGCGCGCGAACCGGCGCCCGACAGCTGGGCCGGCGGCGAGGAGTCCTGGCGGGAGCTGCAACGGATCCGGGATCCCCAGACCCGCGCCGACGCGGCGGGCATGTTCGAGCAGACGCTGGCGCGCTACGACGGGTCGCGCGGCCCCGAGGGGCGCGTGCTCTCCCAGGGCGACGTCGACCGCGTGGGCGCGGACTTCTTCCGTGCCGCGCGGGACAGCCACGAGGACGCGTCGCGCGGCCCGGGACCGAACGTCACCGTGCGGGACGCCTGGCTCAGCCGGATGGTGTCGGCGCGGGAGCGGCTCGCCGACGACCTCGCCCTCGCCCAGGTCGGATCGGACATGTTCGCCAAGGTCGCCGAGGAGCCGGGTACGCGAGCCGCGGCCGCCGCGCTGACCGACACCGAGGCGGCCCGGGTCCGGGCCGTGCTGGACACCACCCTGCGCCAGGCGCGCGCCCGAGGCTGGTCCGGCGAGGCGGGCGCGTTCGCCCGGCGGCACGAGAGCGGCAGCGCGCGTGAGCTGCGGGACTGGCGCCGGGAGCTGAACGAGTTCGCCGAACCGCTGCGCCAGCGGATCGCGCAGGAGCGGCGGTTCGGCGAGCTGGTCGTCGAGGCCGCGCGCGAGTTCGACACGGTGATGGGCGGCGGTTCGAGCCGCGCCTTGCGAATCGCGGACAGCACCCGCGACGCCCTCGGCGAGCGCCTGCGCCGCGAGTTCGTCGGCGGCTACCAGGGCCTGCGGGGCATGAACGAGGCGGAGAGCGGCCGGTGGCTCGGCCACGAGGCCGCCCACGAGAGCCGGTTCGCCACATTGCTGCACGAGCTGGCTGGATCGCGGCCGGGGCGGCGCTGGGAGGCGCCGTTCACGCAGGACTCGCTCGACGCCGTGGTGCCCACCGGGACGGCGCCGCTCGGTCGGGACGACGCCCACCTGCTGCCGGAGGGCTTCGGCGGGGTCCATCCGACGCCGGACACTCCGCCGCTGGCCAGGACCGCCGACGGCGATGGCGGGCTCGTCGGTCGGGCGCAGCCGGCCGCGCCCGAACGGTCCGAGGATTCCGTTTCGCCGGAACTCGACCTGGACGAGGCTGCCGTACGCTTCGCGCCGCGCGCCGACGAGCTGGTCGACTCGTACCGGGCGAGGCTGCGGGACAGCGCCGGGGTCGAGGCCCGACGGCCCGACTTCGCGGCCGACTTCGCGCGCGAGGTCGGCCGTACCGGCGAGCTGGGCCGCCTGCGTTCCGACGACGGCAGCGCCCGGTTCGGGTCGCTCGACGGACTCTCCACCGCCGAGCTGGTGCGTTGGCGCGGCCGGTTCGTCGCCGAAGGACGGCGGCTGTTCGAGGACACCTGGACCCCGGTGCGGCGCGAGAACGCGCCGGTCGACTCCGAGGCATGGCAGCGCGCGGCAGCGGAGTGGGAACAGGGGTACGCCGTACTGCGCGCCCAGCTCCGGCTCGACGGCTTCCACCGTCACGAGATCGGGCGGCACGAGCCGGCGGTCACCGACGCGGCGCGCCGGGCCCGGGAGCGCGGCGTCTCCGAGCAGGACATCGCCGAGGGTGTCCGCGCGTTCGCCCGGGACGTACAGATGACCGCCGACGACCTGGTGGGTGCCCGCCCGCCGCGCGGCGGCGAGGCGCCGGGCCGGGGCGACGCGTTCGACCCGGCGCACCGCGCGCGGTGGGACGCCGCCGACGAGGCCCTGCGCGGGCGACTCGACCAGTATCTCCGGCTCTCCCACGAATCCCGGGCGAGCGTGGAGCGGGCCGTCGACCGGGCTGCCGCGCGCGTGCGGGCCTGGGCCGACACGGACGCCGTTCCGGTACGCGAGCTGCGCCAGCAGGTCGAAGACCTGCCCCCGGCGATCGGCGCCGAGGTGCGGCAGCGCGCGGCCGAGGCGTGGCTGCGGCAGCGGTGGTCCCTCGACTACCGCGACGTCGACCACGGGCCCATCGCCCGCGAACTCGACGGCGCGGCCCAACAGATCGCCGACACGCACCTCGAACGGTTCGAGCGAATGTACGGCGGTCCCGGGGCCCGGGAGCGGCTGGCCTACGAGGGGGCCGTCGACACGCTCGCCAACGAGCTGGTGGCCGACCTGGTGGCGACCGTACGGACGTCCGCCGTCGACCTGGCCCCGACCGGTGTCGAGCGGATGGCGCGGGAGCTGCGGTACCGGCTGCGCGAGGTCGACACGGCCCAGCGCTCGGAGCTGGCGGTCGACGGTTACGCCCCGCCGTCCGTGGGGCGGGCGATCGACCGCCTCATTCGGGAGGCCGAGGCGGCGCGCGCCGAGATGCCCGCGCGCGTCCGGTACGAAGAGCGGCTGGTTGTCGCCGTCGAGCAGGCCGGACACCGGTGGGCAGAGCTGCGTCGTGACGTCGGCGGAGCGCCCCCGGCCGACGACTTCGTGCGCGATTTCCTGCGCGGATACGACGAGACCATCGGTGGCGAGCACGCCGGGCTGCGGGACCGGGTCCCCGAACACGTCATCGACGAACTGGTCGGCGAGGCGCGCCCGATCGTGGACGAGGCGCTGCGGGCGCACGCGCCGTGGACGCCCGAGCAGGTCGCCGACGCCATCCTGCGGCGCACGCCGCTGCGCGGGGCGGAGGCGGAACGGGCCGGGTCCGCCGTCTACGTGCACATCGGCGCCGGCCCGCGCGACCGGGCGTACTCGTCCGCGCTGTCCACGCCGGCCGACCCGGACACCGTACGGGTTGTCGTCGGCGGCCGGGTCGACGGCGACGTCCTCGACTGGTACCTGGGGGAGCTGCCGTCGGCCGCCCGCACGCGCATCCTGCTCGATCTCGCCCACGTCGACGGCGAGCCGGCGCCGGGTGCCCGGCTCGCCGACGCGCTCGACGTCACCGTGGAGGTGCCGGCCGGCCGGGCGGGCGACGTGGACGCCGGGCGCCTCGCGGGTTACGGCCCGAACGGGGGACGGGTGCCGGTGCCGTTCGCGTCGACGGTCCGCGTCGCGCCGGCCGCCCGGGCGCACGAATCCCTGCCGCAGGAGCACCTCGGGCTCGAACCGGGCCCGTCGGGGCGGTTCCGACTCGGCGACGAATGGACCGTGGAAGTCCGGCGCGACCCGGCCGGCGAGCCGGGCACGTTCGTCATCGACCGCTCGGCGGACGGGCCGCACGGCTTTGTCGACGGGCCGCCGGCCGAGCTGGCGGGTCGCCTCGACGACCTGACCCGGCGCCTGGTGGACGCCGGACTGCGGGAGGTGCCGTACCGCCCGGCCGGGCGGACCCTGGGCGAGGTGGACGCCGCCCAACCGCTACCCGAGCACACCGTGGTCGTACGCCCACTCGAGCGAGACGCGGCGGCACCGGAACCCCGTGAGGCGGGCTCGACGACGCCGCGTGACCTGCCGCCGGTCGGCGAGCGGGAGTGGCCGGCGAACTGGTACTGGCGGGCGGTCGAGGACCGGTTCGGCACCAAGTGGTACCTGCTCAAGGACCTCGACAGTCGGTTCCTCGACGTCGGCGACGGCCGGCGCACGGTGCCTGTGGAGGAGCCCACCGGCCCGGGCCCCCGCGAGTTCCCGGCCCAGATCCGTGACGTGGACGGGGACGGCTGGGTATGGCTGCCCCGCGGCGCCGTCGCCGGGCGGCACGCCGGCGGTGATCCGGCAAACCTGCCGGACCGTTGGATGCGACTGCCCGAGCCAAAGGCCCGGCCGGTGGGGGAGGGACCGGCGGACGGCCCGCAGGGCGACGCCTACTACTGGGAGCGGTACAAGGTCAAGTTCAACGTCCGCGCGTCGGGTCCGGACGGCCGGCCGCTCGGGCTGACCAACGACGACGGTTACCGGCTGGGCGTGCCGGAACCGAAGCCGGCTTCCGCCGATGGCGGCGCCCCCCGTCGCACCGGGGGAACGCCGGGCGGCGACTCTCCCGGCGACGGCCGCCCCCTGGGCCGTACGCCGGACGGGCGAGTGGACCGGCCGGCCGGCGGGAAGGGCGGCCTGGCCAACGCGGCGAGCGACTTCGTCCCATTCGCCAGCCGGAGCAGGCCGGAGGCGCCGGAGGGCTCTCGGCTGGCGGGCGGGCGCGCTCCGGCTGCGGCGGACCGGCCGGACGGCTCTCTGGCTGCGGGCGGGCACGACCCTGCGGCGGGAACGGACGGCATAGCGGCGAGGGGAACGGTAGGCGGGTCCCCCTGGTCCGGGCCGGGTCGACGCCTGGACGGCAGCCCGGGGGAGAGCGACGCCCCGGCCGACGCGCCCGCGCCACGGGCCGGCACCACGCGGCCCCGGCCGCCAGCCGGTGCGCCGGAGCCGCCGGCCCAGCCACCTGAGCCGTCGAGCGGCGGGTCACGCCGCACGAGCGGTCCGGCCGGGGGCGGCGGGGTCGCACCGAGGCGTCCGGAGGTCTCGGGGTCCAGGACGACGACCGAGCGCCCGGACCGGTACTGGGAGCCCACCCTCGACAACCCGGGCTGGGTCGGCACGGCACGGAGCCGGCCCGCCACGAGTTCGGACCAGCCGCCGACCCAGACGCCGCAGGAGCGGCCGGCGGGACGGCGTGTCGTGGACCGGACGCCGACCGATTCGGCCGAGGTGGAGAGTATGCGTGAGCGGCAGAACGCTGCCCTCGACGCGCGCGGGCTGGGCAGGGACCCGGCGGCCGCCCGGGTGCCCGGCGACCACGGCACGGACCAGCCGCCGAGGCCGCCCGTGTCGGAAAGCGAGCGTACGGCCGTGCCGGCAGGCGGGCATTCGGCCGTGCCGAGGGGCACCGCGCTGCCGGCGGGTGAACGTTCGGAGGAGCCGGCCGGCGAGACCGTCTGGGCCACGGCGGGGATCGGGGATCGGGGCGCGGGCGCGGTTCCCCCGGCCCGGGACGTGCTCGGCGAGCGGCGGGCCGCCGCCCTGGAGAGCGCGATCGCGGCGAGTACCTCGACGTGGACCGGCCCACCGACGGCGCAGACGCCGACCGGCGAGCCGTCCGGCCCGACCGTTCCGTCGGGCCACGCGCCGGACCCCGAGACGCTCCGGGCCCGGGACTGGCTGGCCGCGGTCACGGCTCCCATCGACGTACAGGCGGCAGGCAGCCGTGGTGCGGGCCGGCCGAGCGTTCCAGGCCCGGCTCCCGATGACTGGACCGAGCTGGTCGACCGCGCGCGGACGCGTCTGGAGGTCCTGCGCGAGCAGGACGCGCAGGTACGGCCGCAGGGGGTGGCGTCGCACGACGACGAGAAGGCGCGGCAGGCGCGACGGCTGAAGTACGCCCGGCTACGGGCGCTGACGGAGCCGCTCACCCCGCATGAGCGGGAGATTCTGAACGGCCACGGGCCCGGTCACGGCGTGCCACCGCAGCGCCGCGCAAACGCGCTGTGGGATCTGCGGTCGCGGCAGTGGGCCATCGAGCACGAGTTGAACACGCTTCTGGCGAACCCGGTCGCGGGGTCGGATCCGCTCGACGTCGTACGACGGGAAAACCGGGTATGGGAGCTGCGTCGGCAACTGGCGCGGGTCCACGTCGGACTGTCACCGGACGGCCGCGAGTTGCTGCCCAGACTGAATCCCAAGCCGAAGTCCAAGCCGCAGCCTGCTACGGACAAGGCCGCTGTGGACGGGAGCGGTGGTGCTGGTGGTGGGCGGTCGGGTGTGGGCCGGTCTGACGACGCGTACAGGCTGAGTCGGGAGGAGTTGGCGGCGCGG
>NZ_JBNCKP010000012.1:25930-126110 GCF_049841575.1 Micromonospora sp. DT201
AGGAGGTGGTGGTGACGCTGCGCAAGCGTGCGCAGAGTGCGGAGGCGGAGTTGGGTCGGTTGCGGGAGAGGTTTGGGTCGTCTCCGTCGCCGGAGCAGCAGTACGAGTTGTTGGTGTTGGGTCAGCGGGTGGAGCGGGCTCGTGCGGGGTTGGCGCCGGACGGCACCGAGTTCCTGGCCCGGTTGGATCCCAAGCCGCAGTCCAAGGCGCAGTCCAAGGCGAAGCCTGCTACGGACAAGACCGCTGTGGACAGGATCGGTGCTGGTGCTGGTGCTGGTGCTGGTGGTGGGCGGTCGGGCGTGGGCCGGTCCGACGACGCGTACAGGCTGAGTCGGGAGGAGTTGGCGGCGCGGGTTGAGGCGCTGCGGTTGTTGGGTGAGCTTCCCGAATCCGTTGGTGCCGATGCGGCGGCACGTCGGGCCGAGCTGCGTCGACTGCGGATGTGGCTGGACTTCCGGACGGGAGGGGCGACACCGGCGGAGTCGCGCATCCTGACCGGGAATGGCATCGGCAGGGGCCTGCACCCGCGCGAGCGGGGCGAGGTGGTGCTGGCGTACCGGGCCTTCGCGGCGCGGGCGGAGGCCCGGCTGAACCGGCTGCTGGCCGACCGGGCCGGCAGCCCGGACGAGTCCCTGTCCGACGTCGGACGCGCGATCCGCCGGGCGGACATCGACGAGCTGCGGTCGCAACTGAACCGCATCGGCGAGGGGGACAATCCCTACGGCCTGCCGGAGCATGGTGTCCGGGACGGTCGGGTCACCGGACGGTGGAGCCGGATCACCGAGGCGGACCGGGCGCGCCTCGTCCGGCTCGGCGGACCGTTGACCGCGCGAGAGGAAGAGACCCTCGCCGGTGTCGGCGCGGGCTTCGGCCAGCGGCCCGATCACCGCTACCAGATCGTCCGCAACGCCCGCGTCTGGGCCCGGCAGGCGGCGGCGACGCAGCGGCTCTGGCAGGAAAGGCTGGAGGCTCGGCTGAGCGCCGTGGCCGACGGGCACGGGCTCGCGAGGGTCCGGGCCGGGTGGGTCTACTACCGGGGCGAGGCACCCGTGGCATCCCCGACTGCCATGGATCGGGTCGACCCTCGACCCGGCCATGAGCTGCTGCTGATCGATCCGTCGGTGACCGATTACGCCGTGATCCGGGCGTACGTCTCCCACCTGGAGACGCTGACCGACGACGTGCCGCTGGTCCGACTGCCGCGTGGTGGGCCACGGCTGACTCCGGCCGAGGCGGCGGATCTCGCCACCGCGTTGGTGCGCGGCACCCGTGGCGTGCTCTCCATCCCGACTCGGCGGCTGGCTGACGACCCGCCAGCGGACGGGCCATTCGTGCCGGTGGACGCGGTGGGTCGCCGTACCCTCCGGCCACTGCACCACTCGTTCCTGGTCTATGCCGGTACCGTGCCGGAGGGCACGCCGTACGACCTGGGTAAGACCTCACGGTCCGACCAGTTCGCGCTCGGCGTGAACGACGACGACTGGGTCGTCGGGGAGGCCCGGCGGGGCGACGCCGACGATGAACCGGCGGTGGTGTGGTTCCGGCCCGCGTCGCTCGACCCGGCTGTCACCGCCCCGGTGCTGCCCTTCCGTGCGTCCACGGGGACCGGCCCGGGAATCATCGTCGGGGTGCCCGGCCGGCCGGTACCCGACGAGGTGAACCGCCGCGTTGAAGCGATCCTCGATCAGCTGGCGCCGGAGGGCCGTCCCTGGGTGGCCCGGCACGGCGTCAACTCCCGGCCGCGTGGTCCGGTCGCGGCGCCCTCCGACGCCGGGCTCTTCCTTCTGCCGAACGCGGCAGAGGCCGACCGCGTCACGTTTGAATACCTCGTGGCGGTCCACCTGCGACAGGGTGTCCAGCGCGGCCGACCTGACGCGGGGGCCGGGCCGAGCCTGGTGGTGACCGGGCCGGTGGATCCGGAGCGGCAGACCGTCGGCGGCGTCGGCGGCCCGATGACGGTGGCGGAGCTGTCGGAGGCGGTGGCCGGGCTGGACGGCCCGGTCACGGTGGCGTTCACCGATCCGCGTGCCGCCGTGCCCGGCCCCGCCGGACAGTCCATGGCCGAGTTGCTCGCCGACGGTCCGGCAGCCCTGGTCGCCGCACCGGACCCCGCGGTGGCCGGCCAGTGGTACGAGCACAGCGCCGTCGCCGCGACCCGCCGGTTCGCCATGGGACCCGGGTCGACGACTACCGGCCGGCCACCGATGACGCCCGCCCAGCACGCCGCCCTGCGCGCCGCCGGTCGGGCCGTCCCCGCCACGCTGCCCGGTGCGGTTCCTACCGCCGCCGGGGAGCCGCTCGACGGCGACGGACTGGTCCGCTCACTGCTGTCCCTCGCGAGGGCCGAGATCCGCGCCGCCATCGAAGCCGAGAACCCGCCGAGCGGCGGCGACCGGACGCCGAGCAGCGAGTCACGGACGCTAACCGTCGAGATCGTCCGTCAGCATCTCGCCGATTTCTTCGCCCGCGACTTCGCCGCGCGTCCGGGGCACTACGCGGCCTTCGGCATCGACGCCAGGCGGGCCGAGGAGGTACGCCGCGACCTGCCGAAGCCCGGCCACACCGGGGGCGTCGCCGGGCAGATCGCCCTGCAGTTGGCGGTGCTCGCCTTCGGGCTGAACATCGCGGTGCTGCACCCCGACGGCAGCCTCGCCAACCACGGCGAGTCGGCGGAAGACCTCAAGATCCTCATCCGGGTGGGCGACGGCGAGCGGACGGGCTACCTGCCCGGCGTACCGGTGGACCGACCGCGCCCGACGGCGGCGGCCGGCGGCGCCGAGTTCCACCTCGATTCCGCCGAGCCGCGCGTGGTCGAGGTGGACACGGACCTGTGGGAACCGCTGCCGGGGACCCTGGACCGGCCGATCCCGTGGGAGTTCACGCCACCGGAGGGCCCAGGCGGCCGTCCGTCGCTGCGTCGCCCGTCGGGCAGCGGTGAACGGACGGTGGTTCGCTACCACCTGTCGGCGACGCCGCAGCAGTGGACGGTGCGGCGTCGGCTGCGCCTGCGGGCCGGTCCGGGGGTCGGACCGGTCGAGCTGGCGGAGGTCCGGCGGGCCGCCGAAGCCGGGGTGCGGCGGTATTTCAACGCGCCCGGGCACCGGCTCGACGTGGACGGCGGGACGCCGCTGCTCCGTGTCGAGCTGGACTTCGACTCGCCGGATCCGCACCAGGTGATCGAGGTGGTGGCCGGCGGGCTGAGGGGGATGACCCAGGACCGCTGGCCGGTCGGGGCGGCGGAGGAGGCGTACGCGCACGAGGTTGGGCACGGGCTGGGCCTGTGGCATCCGGCGCCGGAGAACCTGCCGCCGCCCGACGGCGGCGACGACCGGCGGCGCTGGCGACGTCAACCGCCGGCCGAGGGCCTGATGGGCACGCGGACCGGTCACGCGGTGACGTCCGAGGAACTCGCGCGGTTCGTCGCCGTGGCATCGCCGTACGTGGGGTCGACGACCCCGAACGTCTCGGCACCCCGGTTCCAGCCAGCCGATCCGCTCGATGCCGGTGACCGGGCCCCCGCATTGCCGGGACCCGACGAGGCCACGACAACGACCACCGCACCGATAGGGCACATCCCGCCGCCTGGGCCGGACTACCGGGAACTCCGCTCCGCCGCTTGGACGCACCTGGCGAAGGTGCACGACGAGGCGCGGCGGCTGATCGCCGCGAAGATCGACGGCCAGGGGCAGCTCGCGGCCGACGTCTGGTGGGACATGGCCGGCTTCATCACCAAGGCCCTTGAGGTCCCACCTGTCCGAGCGATTGTTGGACCCCGTGCCGGTCGTGAGGGTGCCTTCCGCCAACGGGACTGGATCATGGAGGTCGCGACGGACCATCCGGTGGACGAGGTCCTGTCGTATCTGGTGCATGAGCTGGCACATCTCGAACAGTCCGCGGTGATCGCGCAGCTGCTGGCCACCCGGTCCGGCGATCCGGTGGCGGCTGGCATGGTCACCGGTCACCCGGACGTCCAGCGGGAACTGTGGGATCGGCGGGTTACCGACGACCCGAGATATCGGGCGATGCAGCAGGTGTGGGACCGCCACCAGGACTCTGTTGCTAATCAAGTCAACGCTTTCCTCAGGCCGCTCAAGCTGCTGAAGAGAGACGCGCAGCAACGACTTTCGGCCGCCGAGCGGATCGACGGGTTTTCGCCCCGGGTTCTCGACCGACTGCGACGCGGCCTCCAACTACTGAATCGGCAGGGACAAATCGCGGCCCTGCGTTACAACACCCAGCCGGAGGAGATGCAGGCGTTCCTGACCCAGCTGCGGTACACGTCACTGGGATCGGTACGCGACTGGCGCGGTACGCCCGTCACTCAGGTGGCGCCGCCGGACGGCTACGAGGTGGTCGACCTGGGTCGGGCTGGAAGTGTCCTCCGCCCGACGGGGACGGCCACCGAACCGCCTCAGCGGTTCGCGCACCCGCAACGGCCGCTGCTCGTCATCGAGCTTCCCGACCCGGCTCGGGCCGGCCAGGTGCTCAGCCAGTTGCGCACCCAGTTGCCCGAACCTGCGCTGGTGGAGCTGGTCGTTCCCGCCCCGATCAGCGCGGCCAGGGCGTTGGAGCTGTCCGGGCTGCTCGGTCCGGAGCAGCACCTCGCTCTGGCGCCACACCTGATCGAACCGCCCGGGGTGGAGTTGTCCGACCAGTTCGTGTCGTACAGCCGGCTGCACACCGCGACGCTGCCGGCGTTCGCCCGATACGTCACCGTGCACCACAGTCCGCAGTTCCCGAAGCTCGCCGCCCTCACAATCAAATTTGACAACCTCGGCGGTGGCCGGTGGGCGGTCTTCGGCGAGGACTGGCAGGCCACGTCGGTGGGCAACCGGGTCTGGGTGGGGCCGAAGGACGCGACACCGGTGATCGAGGACGGTGACCCGCGAGTGGTCATCGGTGTGCCATCCCGGGACACCCCTTGGCCGGCCTGGCAGTGGGGCCTGTGGCTGGCCCGGATGCTGGCCGGTCAGGAGGGCACTCCGGACGCCCCGCTCGCCCGGGTGCACCGACCCGAGACGCAACCGCCACCGCCGATACGACGACTCGACGGCAACCTGGAGCACGCCGTGACCGAGCAGGACGCCGAACTGGCCCGGCTGGTCACCGGCGACCAAAACCCGCTCGCCTCCAATGAGTACTCCTTCCCCGACCCGGACCCCCCGCTCGGGGTCGTGCCGGGCGAGGACCTCTCGTTCACCGTGCACAACCTGATCGACGCGTTGCTCGACGCGACCGACGTGGCGCCGACCGAGCGGGACGTCGAGGTGCTGCTCGACGCGCTGACCGCGCTGGCCAGCAAGATCGGCTCCACTGGGCCGGACGCCCTGCGGAACCTGCTCGCCGCCGGCTATCTCGCCGCCCGGGCGTACGGGATCGGTGGTCTCGGTCCCCGCCGGATCACCGCGGCCTACCGCGCGCTGCGGCTGCTGGAACCCGACGGGCCCCTGGCCTCAGGGCCGACGGTGGCAGCTAAACTGCTCTCCTTCATCGACGGCGTCAACGTGGACACCTGGGCCGCCGACCTTCCGGTGCTGCTCATGCAAGTGCTGGACCGGTTGCCGGAGCCGGGCGTCACGATGGCTGAGCTGACCGCCGCCAACCAGGCGGATTGGGAGCGGATCCTCTCCACCCTCGACGGGCTCGCGCAGCGCAACAACACCGGTGTCTGGGCCACCGCCGGCCTCCGCCCGCAGGTGGGGCCGAGGTCGACCGACGGCGATCTCGTGCTGGTGTACCTGGCCGGTCCTCAGCTACAGCCGGTGCCGCCGGGCAGCACTCCGGTCGACACCGCCGAGCAGGTGCCCGCCTCGCTGCTGGCGCTCCTCGGAGACCAGGCCCGCGCCCGGTTCAACCCGGACGGGGGTCGCGATGTTCGGGTACGACTGGTGCCGGTCACCGACGCGCCGATCACCCGGAACGCCTTCTACGTCCTCCTGGATGATCTCGTGAAACTGAACGACCGGCTTGACTGGCGGGTCGTCCTGGATGATCCGGTACTCCCCGACGGAAGCCCGGTTCAGTTCACCGAGCCCCTCGTACCCGTCTCCGACGGCCCCGCCCAGCAGCGCATCCGGCAGCTCACCCTAAATTCGGTCGAGCCTGCACCGCCCGTGGAGCCGCCGCTGGATACCAATGCGCGCACGATCTCCGGTCAGCGCCGGCCCGGCGGGGTCGAGGAGTTCCGAAACCAGGCCAGCGCCATGGACCGGGCGGCTCTGCTCGAAGCGCTCCACGCGCTTGGTGTCCGTACGGTGCGAAATGGCGAGTTGCTGTCGCTGCCGCCGCTTCGCGGTGCGTATCTCGCTCAGCGCACCGCTGATCTCGTGGCGGGCGGCGTCTCGCCGGCGGAGGCCCGAGCCATCGCTGAGGGAGAGGTGCCGCTCAGGCCAGCCGCGGACGGTGCGAAGTCTCGGACGCTCGCCGACGGCTCGCTGTCCAAGCAGGAAATGCTCGACTACATCGGCGTCCAGGGCCAGACGTTCGACCTCTCGAACCTGGGGGAGGAGCTGCTCCGCGAGGCGTACGTGGGTCACCACCTCGATCCGGCCCGGCAACCGGACGACTCCGACGGTGTCGACCACCGGTCGTCGGTGGCGAACGGTAGACAGCCCGAGAGCATGCTGGAGGAGTTGCCACCCGGGGAGGTTCGCAGGTACCCGGCGCCGGCGGGATACGAGATCCTCCGACACCCGGACCTGATCTGGGTCAGGCCGCCAGGCGTGCCGGACGACGTGATCACTTCCCGACCTGCCGGACAGCCCGGCCAGATCAGGTTGTTCGTCGGCGCTCCGGGCGCCAATCCGCCGCCCGCGGTCTGGGACGAGCTACGCCAGGGGCTGCGCCGGTCGCCGGCCGAGCAGGTGTCCAGGCTGGTCATGCAGAGTTTGGTGACCCAACGCCCGGACCACCACCTTCCGCCCGACCAGAAGCTGGTCGAGTTCTTCGAACGGGCAGCCTGGATCGGCTGGGGGATGGGCGCCGCACCGACGCGGGACGAGCTGGCCCGGGGCGCGGCCACGTTGTTCGAGTACCTGTCGTCGACGCTCTATCCGGACGTTCCCCCTCCCGCCTTCGTCGCCGACGAGCCGCTGGGCCAACGCCGTGGTGCCGTCAATCCGACGACGTGGAGCCTGCTGCTCGCCGCGGATCTCGACACGTGGCAGGTCGTGGTCGACACGATGCGGCACGAGTGGGAGCACATCGAGCTGTATTTCCGGTCCGCCCGGTACCTGGCCGCCACCCACACCACTGTGGAATCGTTGCTGCGGGTCTATCCCGCCACGGTCCCCAGCAGCGAGGTGACGCGGCGCGCAGACCTGACTCCGGAAGCGGAGGCGATGCTGCGGGCCGCGGTGGCCCACCCGCTGACGCCGGGGTCGAGCGAGTACGAACTCGCCAAGGGCGAATACCAGGCCCAGTTGGCCAGCGCCAGCGTGACCAGGCAGGTCGAAAAGGCAACGAAGGACGCGTACGACCGGATGGTCGAGGCCGACGACCGCCACCGGAAGATCCTGCGCGATCCGGCGTTCGGCGTACACGACCGCGCGATGTCCGGCCTGGACAAGATGCAGGCCCTGGCCGCCTATCTGATGCTGGTGCCCACCTACGCGGAGCTGCCCCGGGAGGGCCCAGCTGTCGAGCGTGAGCGGCAGCTCGACCGGCTGTTCGCGGCGTCGGAGGACGATGGCTGGGTACGGGTCGACATACCGGACGACGTACGGGCCGACCTACCGGCCGACACCGTGCGGCCCACGATCGGCGCCGCTGACGGCGACCGGGTCACCGGCGGTGACCCGGTCGGCAGCCCTGTCGAGCCGGTCGAGCAACCGCTGCGAGTGGCGAACCCGCCGGTACCACCGCAGCGAGCCGGGTCGGCAGCTCCGGACTCGGCTCGTCCCCCGCAGCGCGGCCCGGAGAACACCGGGCTGATGGAGTTCCTGGCGGGCACCGGCGAGGCGTCCTCGGCCGACCCCCGTCAGGATCTGTCCGGTGCGACACCGGAACGCTCCCCGTCCGTGGCGAACCGGGACCAGCAGCTGTCGCGGTTGGTCTTCGGCGACGGCGTCGACGCGCTCGGGTACGGGGCGACCGGCGGGAACCTCGGCTTCACCATGGACAGCCTGCTGGATCACCTGCTGAGTGCGGCCGGCGCCGACCCGGCGGAGCGGGACCCGGTGGCGCTCGTCGCCGCGTTGACCGGGTTGGCCGGGCGACTGGGCATGGTCGCGCCGGGCACGCCGGAGGCCGCCGTCCGGCGTGACCTGTTGGCGGTCGGGTACCTGGCCGCCCGGGCCTACGGCATCGGTGGAGTCGGCGAACGGCGGCTGCGGACGGCGTACTGGGCGTTGCGGGCGTTGCGGGCACAAGAGAGCCAGATGATGAGGCCCGCGCCCAGGACGGGGTCGCGTCCGGCGCCGGGCAGTGCCACCCTCGGTGAGCTGCCGGTGGGCGACGATGCGGTCATCAGGCTGCTCGGGTGGATTGAGGGCGACTTCCCGGACCCGGCAGACCGGGACTTCCCAGTGCGGTTGGTCCGGGCGCTGGAGCTGACGACTGGGCCGGACACCACCATGCTCGACCTGACCCGCGAGGCGGAGGCATCCGAGATCCGGTTGAACCTCCTGTCCTACGGGCTGCGTCCGGTCGACGCCGAGGCCGGGATCTGGGCGTTGGCCGGCGTCGTGCCGGGCCGTCGGCCCGGCCCGGCCGACGGTGAGCTGGAGGTCTGGTACCTGGCGGGGCCGGACGGGTCGCCCCTGTTGCCCGACGAGTCGCCGAATCCCGAGCCGGACGTACGAAGTGGGCCCGCGCTGTTGGCCCAGTTGGGCGAGCGGGTACGCGCGGACGTTCGGCACCGCTCGGAGATTCCGAACGCGGACGGAGAGGTGCGGGTACGGCTGGTGCCGGTCACCACCGGCCCGGTCGAGGCGCGGGCTGCCGCGAGGCTGCGTACCGGTGTTGCCGAGCTGGACCAGCGGTTGGGCCTGGGCGTGACGTTGTGCGAGCCGCCGGTGGTGTGGCCCTATCGGGCGGCCGTGTTCGCCGACGGTTCGTACGCGGTGGCCAAGCCGCCGCAGGCGGACACGGGCGGCAAATCCGGTTACCCCGGCTTCCGGCTCTTCGGGCCGGATGGCACGCCGTGGGGCAACCACACCGCGCACACAGCGGAGGGGAACGACTACGTCACGGCGTCATGGCAGACCGTCCACTCGGCCGTGCCGGGCGTGTTGGAGCTGATGATCATCTCGGCGGCCGGGCGCGGCGACCAGGACCACTTGCAGTTGACGGGTGTGACCGATGAGGCGACGCAGCAGGTCCTCCGGGACGAGTACGGGATGGAGCTGTTGTCGAGCTCGACCGAGGGCGCGCACGACTACCGGATGACGCGGGTGGCGGCGGACCGGATCGCCCGGCAGCGGCTGGAACGGCTCGGGGGCACGCTCGCTCCCGACGGGGGCACCGTGGCGACGCCGCCGTTCGGCCATCCCTGGACCAGCGACCAGCCGGGATGGGCGCCGACAACTCCGGACGGCACGCCGCTCGCGGTGGTGACGGAGACACTGGAGGACGGGCGGACCCGGCAGGTGTCGGGACGGCAGGTCGACGCCGACACGTTCCAGATCGTCAGCGGGGCGACCGGGAACGCCGTCTACCGGCTGCACGCCGGCACCGACGCGGACGGCGTACGCACGTGGTCCACGGGTGTGCTGTCGTCGTCGGAGACGCGGTACTTCTACCGGATGGCCAAGGACGCCGACTGGACGTCCGCTGACGGTCCCGCGGAGCGGCTGAGGCACCGCGCGGCGAAGGCGGCCGGCCGGCGTACACCGGAGGACAAGGCCCGCGAGTTCGTGCAGCATGTGGTCGACTCCGGCACGCGGATACCGGCTGTGGACGACCCGAGGGGGGCCGGCTACGGCCTGTACCGGGCCACCGTCAACGACCGGACCGTCCTGGTGCGGGCGAAGGTGCGGAAGGTGGACGGCCAGGACCGGGTCGTGCGGGCCCGGCCGCCGTTGCCGCTGGACCTCGCGTTGCAGCGAACTCCCGGGGAGAAGATCCTGACGGATCTGCTCGACGCCGGTTGGCGGGTGCGCAGTGGCCACGCCGACACCATCGATCCGGACGCGCGGCAGGTCGGCCTCGACGTCTTCGGCGACGCCGCCTTGCGCACGCTGCGGTCGGCCCATCAGATCGCGTTCGCGGCGATGGGGCCGCCACACCTGGCACTGGAACACCGGATGTTCCGCTCCGCCGGCCTGCACGCGGAAACCCGTCGTCTGGTGCATCAGGACTACGCGAGGCTGACCGACGAGGGGGGAGCGTGGGACGGCTGGAAGCGCCTCGCGCGGCGGATCGGTTGGGAGATCGGCAGCCCGCCGCTGCGGGGACCTGTCGTACTGGACCAGCCGCTGGCAAACAACATGTGCGATGGAGAGTTCCTCCCCGGCCCGTGGCAGGTACGACTCGACACCACCCAGGAACTGGACCCGGTCCGATCCGCCCTGGTGCACGAGATGCTGCACGTCGAGCACCAGACGGTGATGGCACAGTGGTTGGCCACGCACACCGACGACAGGGCGGTGTTGGCCCGGTTCAGCCAGAACGCCGACGTGCAGACCGCCCTGTGGAACGATCGGGTCGAGGGTGACCCGAGGTATCCGGCCGCGGAGCGGCTGTTGGCGTACAAGGACCAGCCCGGGATGAAACCGGTGTACCAGGCGCTGCCGCTTGTTGGCCTTTCGGCTCGCCACGCCCGACGCCGGCTAAGCCGCGCGGATCTCGTCGACGGCTTCAGCATCCGGGTTCGCGACCGACTGCACCGGGCCGCTGTCGAGCTGCGGCGGCAGGTTGTCGACATGCTCGCCCGGTACGCCGACATCCCGTTCGAGGCGCAGGCGTTGATGCTGGAGCTGGACCTCGCGGCGGACGGTTCGGTGCGTGACTGGAGCCGGGAGCCGGCCGCGCAGGTCCTCCCGATCAGGGGATACGAAGTGCTGAGCCTTGGCCCGGCAGGTAGCTTCGTCCGGCCGTCGACGTCCGCGATGGCTCTGCCGCAGCGGCTGGCGCATCCGGATCGTCCGCTCGTGGTGGTGTCCGTGGCCCATCCGGCGGAGGCCCATCGCGTGCTGGACGAGCTGCGCGACCGGTTGCCGGCCAACGCGCTGGTGGAGCTGGTGACCACCGACCCGGTGACCTCGGCGCGGGCGGTGGAGCTGGCCGGAGTGCTGAGGGATGACCAGGTGCTCGCGATCGCTGCCGACCTGGTCTCTCCATCCGGCCGGCTGGTCGACCACTTCGTGGCCCACGCCCGTGGGCACGGGCGGACGCTGGGTTCCTTCGCCCACTACCACACGGTGCACGCCACACCGCAGAATCCGCCTCTGACGCCGCCCAAGTCCATGCTCCCGCTGCCCCATCGCGGGGGTGGCAGATACCAGCTGGTACCGGACTTCGAGGTGGTGCCGGTGGGGGAGCGGGTGTGGATCGGGCCGGCTGGCGAGGATCCCACGGTCGAGGCCGACGATCCGCCGGTGGTCATCGGCACACCCTCGCGGGACACACCGTGGACGGTCTGGCAGCACGGGTTGTGGCTGGCCCGGATGCTGGCCAGCCAGGTGGGGAGGACCACCGACGAGGGGTTCGTGCGGGTGCACCGACCGGACCCTGAGCCGCCGGCGGTGCCGTCCACGACGGTCGCGTCGCTCCACGCCGTCGACGACCAGGACAGGCTGCTGTTCCGCGCCGCCTTCGGCGGTCAGGATGCCCTCGATCCGGCCTCGTTCGCCTACCAGCCAACGGGCCGGGACCACGACGCCGAGCCGGCGGACAGGGACCTCGCCTTCACCGCGTACCACCTGTTGGACGGGTTGCTGGAGGTGTCCGGTGCCGACCCGGCGGAGCGGGACCCGGGAGTGCTCGTCGCCGCGCTGGACGACCTGGCTGGTTGGCTGGGGGCGTCCCGCCGAGAGTTGCTGTCGATCGCGTTCGTCACCGCCCGGGCGTACGGCATTGGTGGGCTGGACGCGCCCCGGCTGGCTTCGGCGCACCGGGCGCTGCTGGCGCTGCGAACGCTGCGGGCCCGTCTAGCCGATGGTGAGCTGCCGGTGGGCGACGCCGTGGTGGCGGATCTGATCGAGTGGGTCGAGGACGACGTGGACCCGGAAGCCGACGATCTCCCGGTGCGCCTGATGCGGGCGCTGGAGCTGGCGACCATGCCCGGCGTCACCATGGAGGACCTGGCTCGCGCGGCGCAGGCGTCCGCAACACGGTTGAACCTGACCTCCCTCGAGTTGCGTGTGATCGACGCGGATGCCGGGCTCTGGGGACCGGCCGGGGTGGGGCCGGACCAACTCACCACGGCCGACGGTGACGAGCTGGTCGTCGGTTACTGGGCCGGGCCGGACATGGTGCCGCTGCCGGGTGGCCCGGCGAGCTGGCACACGAGTGACTCCGGGATCGCCCCTGGCGCCGCGCTGCTGGCTCAGCTCGGTCACCGGCTGCTGACGAGGGCCGCGCCGGGCGCCGCCGGGCCGATGCGGGTTCGTCTGGTCCCGCTTGTCGTCGGCCCGGTGGACGAGCAGGTGGTGGCGGCGTTGCGCCTCGGCCTGGTCGAGCTGGACCAGCGGCTGGGCATAGGCGTGTCGCTGGCTGAACCACTGACGCTCCTGGGCCTGTCGCACGACGAGGCTGCCGGTGAACCGGCGGAGGACTGGCGGCTCGGTGAGCTGATGCGCCCCGTACGCCTCTCCGGCGGTCCCGCCCAGGCCGATCCCGGGACCGAGGACCTCGCGCGGAGTGGACCAGCACCTGCTCGGCCGGACCCGTCGGGTCGGCGGCCCCGCCTGCCCCGACGCGCCACGGTCGAGCAGGTGTTGGTCCTGGTGGGGCCGAGGCCGGATGAGGGCTTGCTGGCTCCGGTCGCCGCCGCCGCGCAACGGCTGGCCGCGGCGCGAACGGGGCCAGCCTCGGGCGGGGAGGCGGTCGCCTGGTCCGAGTCCCCCACGGTCGTGGTCGGCCGGGGCGCCGGACCGGTCGAGACCAGGCGGATCCGGGGTGACCTGAACGGCGTCCTTGAGGCGTACTTCGAGCTGGGCGTACGGCCGGTGGTCGTCTTCGCCGGCGAACCCGCCAAGGACGACCACGCGCTGCTCGCGCGGTACGGCGTGCCGCTCGTACGCCGGATCGCCGACGAGACGCCCTCGGCAGCCGGTGCCGGCGCGCTCGTGTTGCGCGGCTTCGACTGGCTGTGGGAGGTGCGCCTCCCGGAGCCCGCCGAGCCCGCGCGGGTCGAGAGCGTCGGTGCCGCTCTGGAAATCGCCGCCCGCACCGGGGTCGAACCCGCGTACGGCGACGTGCTCTCCGATGAGCTGCACGCGTGGCTGGCGGCGTCGGACTGGACCCGCCGGCGGGAGATCTTCCGGGACCGTCGCGAGGAGCTGCTGCGCCCGGAGAACCAGGCCGCGCTCGACCGGATCCTCCAGCGGCACCCCGCCCCGGACCTCGCCGCCGGCACCGATCGGCAGGCCGGGAACAACGCCGGCGCCTACCGGGTGATCCTCAACCTGGCCGAGCAGACGGAGACGACCCGCTCGTTCGAGTACCTGACCGAGCCGGACCCCCAGACCCGCCGCGACCGGCTGGTCGCGTGGTTGAAGTCCGGGCCGGACGTGCCCCTGGAACCGCTTGTCGAACTCGCGAACGGCGCGGACGAGGATCCGTCGTACGGCGCGGACGCGGCGGTGCTGGAGGCGCTGCGGATCAGCCTGGACCGGCCTGCCGGCGAGCGGGGCGACGAGCCCATCATTCCCGAGCAGGCCCGCCAGCTCATCCTGAACAACCGGGCGTACCTGCGCGACGGAAACGACGCGACAGAGTGGGCCCGCCACCTGCGCCTGCTGAACACCCGGTACCCCGACCGCAGCGCGGAGCTCGGCGAACTGGCCACGCTGATCATGACCTGTTACGAGCCGTGACCGGCGCAGCCGCCGGTCAGCCCGGCAGCCGGTCGGTCAGCCAGGCCAGGTCCTGCATGAGCGGGCGGATGCCGTCGTCGGTCAGCCGTCGCATCGCCTCGTTGGCTCGGGTGAAGGCCTCGGCCAGCAACTCCTCCAACGTCCCCAGCCGCGCGGGGTCGGCGAGGCTCGGATCGACGAACACCTGCCGCACCTCCCCGCCCGCGGTCAGGGTGATGCTGACCAGACCATCCCCGGCGGTCCCGGTCGCCTCGGCGGCAAGCAGCCGGTCCTGCACGTGTTGCATCCGTTCCTGCATCTCCCGGGTCTGCTGGGCGAACGCCTCCAGGCCGAACGGTTCCTGCTGCGGCTGCATGGCCGAACTCCTCTCGTCGTGGGTCGCACCGACCCGGTCCTCGCGGCTCACGTCGGATCGGCGCCCGGATCGCTCCCGGCGCGCGTCGACGGCCTCCCAACGACGGGCCGGCGCGTTCGGTTCACCGTCCGCCGGGACATTCGCCGCCGCGGCGCCGTGATCCGTGCGCCGCCGGCTCGACGATCAGGTAAGAGGGACGCCCGAAAGGGGGCGCGGGTCCGTCACGGTCGCGGCGGCCGTGACGGCGCAGAGTACGGTGCCACGGAAACATCGTGGGAGGTGTCGATGCTGGCTCGGCTGGCGCTCGTGCTCGCAGCGGTCGCTGGTGCCGTTCTCGGGGCCCTGACCGGCCCGATCGCCCACGCGTCGGGCGCGCCTGCCACCCCGGCCGAGACGGGCAAGTACTACGTGGTCGGTCAGCCGGTCAACGGCCAGCGCGAGCATCTCTACGCGATTGCCCTCAAGACGCTCGGCAACGGCAACCGCTACCACGAGATCGCCGACCTCAACCGCGGCCGTCGCCAGCCCGACGGCGGCGTCCTGACCGACGCACTGACGGTCCAGCCCGGCTGGATCCTGGTGCTGCCCGCCGGCGCGAAGGGCCCCGGCGTGCGTACCGGACCGATCCCCGCGGTGGTGCCCGGCACGCCGTCCCCGGAGGGCTCTTCGGCACCGCCTCCGCGGGCGGCAGCCCACGACGACCGCGAGATCGACGGCACCCTGCTGCGGATCGGCGGATTCGCGATCACGCTCCTCCTGGTCATCCTCGCCCTGCGCGTGCTGCACGGCGGGTCGCGCCGCAGGGCGCGCGCCGCGACCGGCCCGGCGTCCGGGCCGGAACCAGTCGCCTCCCGGCCTGAGCCGGCCGTCGCCTCCGGGCCAACGATCGATTCCGACGCCGCCATCGACCCCGGCGACCCACCGGAGCCGGTGAACCGGCCCGCCGCGCCCGGAGTGCCCAGCGTGTCCGCGTCCGCCGCGACGCCCCCCACCACCGGGCCGGACCCGGACGCCGGCACCCGGACGCCCGCGGCACGGACTTCCACGGCCCGCACACCCGGGCCCAGGACGCCCGAGGCAGGGCGGTCCGAGACACCGCCGCGACCGGTCCCGTCCGCTACCGGCGGCGGCCGTGCCGTCGTCGACGTGCCACTGCCGGAGGACACCACCGTCGCGGCCGGGGCACCGCGCGCCACCGACCCGGTCGCGGCGACCACGAACGACGGCGCGGCCGACGCGACGCGCCCGGTCGAGCCCCGGCCCGCCCTGCCCGGTGCGGACGACCGGGCGCCCGACGTGAGCGAGACGCTGCTCACCGAGGACGGTCCGGTGAACGTACGGCTCTCCGGGGTGACGCCCGGGCACGGCGTACCCGCCTACGCCTGGCTGGCCGAGGGGGAGGAACCGCCACCGGCGACCGCGCCGCTGGTGCTCGGGCACCGGGACGGGTGGCGGCTGCACGTCGACCTCGCCCGTACCCCGGATGTCCTGACGATCGTCGGCCCGGATGGCGACTGCCGCCGCCGCGCCGCCGCGTACGCCCGGCAGTTGCGCGGCGCGGGTCTCGGGGTCACCCTCATCGGCGATGCGCTCGGCCACGAGACCGTTCCGGGTGCCCGCCGGCTGGAGCGCTTTCCAGAGCTGCCGGCTCCCGACGAGCCGCGCCCGGAGCCGTACGTGGTGTTCTGCGCGGGTCTGCCGGAGCCGGCCGCGATCGTCCGACAGCTTGCCAGGGCGACCCAGGGGCGTGCCGTGCCGGTGATCCTCGGTTCCGTGCCGGCCGGACGCTGGTCGATCCGGCTCGACGTCACGGACTGACGTCTCGCCCGACACCGCGGTTTCGACATCCGCGTCGGATTGCCTGAACGCGGAGCGGCACGCCTTCGTCGTCAGGTCGACGTCCGACCGGGCGCGGTGACGCGAAGGAGGCTGGCGGTGCCAGCGAGATGTAAGACCCTGTATCGGCTACTCGCGGTGTTTTTCGTGGCATGCGGACTGGCCCAGCTGACGACGGTCGAAGTGGCGACCGCGGATCCCGCTACGGCGTCCGGCTTCGTGAAGTACTACGCGGTGGCTGCCTCCTACCAGGGGGCGCCGGAGAATCTGACCGAGATCGCCGTACGGGTGCTCGGCAGCGGCGAGCGGTCCGCCGAGATATACGCGCTCAACGCGGGGCGCCCCCAGGCGGACGGGGCGGGGCTGAGCGATCCCGCCCGCCTGCACGCCGGCTGGGTGCTCGTCCTTCCGTGGGACGCCGCCGGTGACGGCGTGCGGTACGGGCTGCTGCCGACGGGGTCCGCGGTCCCGAATACGGGCGCGTCGGGCAAGCCTGCGGCGTCAGGCAAACCGACGACGAAGCCGAGCACCGGTGGCGCTCCTCGCGTCGACCCCACCAAGTCGCCCAGCAACGTCACCAAGCCGTCCACGCGGACCGGTGGCGGCTCGGCGGGGAACTGCGGTCGCACCGCCGCCACCAGCAAGCAGTCGAACTGGGCCCAGCAGCAGTTGGCGGCGCACAACGCGTGGGAACGGTCCCGCGGCGACGGGGTGATGGTGGCGGTGGTCGACTCGGGTGTCGACGCGAGCCTGCCGCAGCTCAGCGGGCGGGTGGCCGTCGGCGCGGACGTCACGAGCGGCAACGGTCAGGGCGACTCTGACTGCCTCGGCTCCGGTACGGCGATGGCCGGCATCATCGCCGGCGACTCCGACCAGCCCGAGGTGCCCAGCGGCATGGCGCCGGACGCGACAGTCCTGCCGATCCGGGTCGTCGGTAACGGCGCGAAGGCCAAGCCGACCGACGCGGTGAACGCGATCGAGGTGGCCGTCTCCACCGGCGCATCGGTCATCGCCGTCGGCTCGTTCGTCAGCCTGAAAGAGCCGGAGGTGGCCGCGGCGGTGACCAAGGCGTTGGCCCAGGACGTGCTCATCGTCGCCGCCGCGCCCACCGAGTCCGCGACGATACCGACGCCCTCCGAGGGTGCCGGCACTCCAGGCGCGTTGCTCCTGGTGGGCGGGATCGGTGCGGACGGCAAGCTGGCTGAGGCGTACCAGGACTCCACGGTGGACGTGGTCGCTCCCGGTGTCGACGTCGAGAGCCTCGGCATCAACGGGAGCGGCACGGTGAACATGAGCGGCTCGCAGTACGCGGTCGCCTTCGTCGCCGGCCAGGCGAGCCTGGTCCGATCCGCCTATCCGGCGCTCAGCGCAGCCCAGGTGAAGCACCGCATCGAGGTGACCGCCGAGCGGATGGGCGCCGCGCCACCGGACCAGCAGTACGGCTGGGGAATGATCAAGCCGGCCGCAGCCGTGAGCGCCACGGTCGAGGGCGAGGCGAGTGCCACGGCGACCGGCGGGAGCGGCGGCGGTGGCCTGGCGCGTACGGTGGCGATCGTCGTCGTGGTGTTCATCCTGCTCGCCGCGATCGCGCTGCTCCTGCTGCGGGCCCGGCGCTGGGCCAGGGGAAGCGATCTCGCCGCGGGCGAACTGGAGGAGTCCGGCCCGCCGCCGGGATCGGCACGGGACGAGACGGCCTCGCAGCGGCAGACGGGCGACGACGCCGCTGAACCGGCGGTAGGTGGGCAACGCCGGTGATCCGGCGGTAGGTAGGCAACGCCGGTAGTCGGCGGTAGGTAGGCAACGCCGGTAGCCGGCGGCGCACCGGAAGAGCCGGTGACGCGGGAGTGTCGGGCCCCGAGGGGCACCGCCTCCGCGTCACCGGCTCTCGTTTTCCGTCCCGCACTACCGGCTGCTCCGGCATGGATGCCCGCAAGGCGAGGCGCGAGCCGGCCTGGATGCCCGCAAGGCGAGGCGCGAGCCGGCCTGGATGCCCGCATCGCGAGGTTCGAACCGGCACGGACGTTGTGCGAGCAGTCGGTGCGCGCGACGCCCTGCGGCTGGCTCTCTTACCACCCTGGTCCGGGGCCCTGCGGGCTACCGGCACGGGGAGGAATCGGCATGGAAACGGCCGGGCGAGGATCGGAACCGATCCTCGCCCGGCCGTGTCGTCGTGCGTCAGGAGCGCGTCACCACTCCGACTTCTCCATCAGCGCCCATTCGTGGTCGTCGTTGTCCTGGCACGGGGTGAGCGCCAAGCGGACCTCCTTGGACTGGCCCGCCCCGGGTACGTCGAGACAGAAGCCGCTGACGGCGTTGCGGAGGCGGTAGTACTCGAAGCCGCCCGAAACGAACCTGGGTTCGAGCTGGAAGTACTGGTTGTCTTTGTCGTAGCAGACGGTCTCACCGAGCGGGGTGCTGCTGGCCACGGTGCCGGTGCCGGGCGGGTCGAGGCAGAAGTTGTCGTCCATGTTGCGGATCCAGTAAAGCTGGTGCCCGTCCTGGCCGGTGGCTCGCGGTATGAAGACGAACTCCTGGTTGTCCGTGGTGGTCTTGGCGCACGGGTACTGGTTCACCGGTCCGTCGACCTTCCCGCCATAGAATCCGGGAAGGTCGACGCAGAGCTTGGTCGCGTTGTTGTAGATGAAGTACGGACCGTAGGTGCCGTGCGCATCCTTGGCCATGACGGCGGGCTGGTTGCTGCGGGCTGGTGGCTTGGTGCTCTGCACCGTTGGCTTCGGGGCCGTGACCGTCGGGGAGGGTGTCGGCGAGGTGCCCGGGGCTGTGCGGGTCGCCGGCGTGGTGGGCGACGGCGATCCGGCCGCTGGCTTGGCGGTGAGGCGGGTGTCGAGCGCGTAGTAGGAGGTGTAGGACGCGACGTCCCGGAGGAACGTCTGGGTGGCGGCGTCCGGGGTGCCACCGCTCTGGCGTACGGCGTCGGGCCCGATCCGGAATGCGGTGAGCGCGAGGAGATAGGGGTCGCCCTGGAGGGCGGAGAATTCCTTGACCATCTCGCAGAGGGCGGTACCGACCGCCGGGATGGCGACGGCGGGGTCCCAGGCCGAGGCGTTCGGTGGGCCGTAGCGCTGCCAGAGGTCGGCGCGGAACTGGGCGATGCCCTGCTCGCTCTTCGCCCCCAACCTGTTGGGGTTGAACTGGGAGGCGGCCATGAGGACCGCCGCGACGGCGGACGGCGGCACCTGTGCGCAGACCTTGCCCGCGGCGAGCAGGGGCTGGACGTACGTGCCGGGGAGGGGTTTGACGGCGGCCGGTGCTCCGGTCGGGGTGAATTGGCCCCGCGTGCCCGCGCCACCGAACTGCGGCAACGTGTCGTAGTAGTTGGCGTACGCGTTGGCCTTGTCGACGTAGTCGCTGGCGGACTGTGGGATCCCACCGGCGTCCCGTACGGCCTCCAACCCCGCGCGGAACGCGGCGAGGGAGAGCCCCCACTGGTCTCCGGGGACCTTCGCCAGCCGTAGCTGCCCGCTGAGGTCACACACCTGGTGGGCGAGCGCGAGGATGTTGGCTGAGGTGTCCGTGCGGCGCGCCTGCGGCCACGGGGTCCACTTCTTCCAGTCGTCGTCGTCGAGCCCGGCGATGCCCCGACCGCCGGACACGGTGCCGGACGCGGCGGTGTCGAGGCCGGACTCGGCCATCAGTTGGCCGGAGAGACGGGCGGGGGTCAACATCGGACAGGAGCGGGCGGCCGTGGCGATCATCGTCATCTGGTCGTCCGAGATGGAACGCCCGGTGAGATCGTTGTTGTTGGCCGCCACCGAGATGCCCCAGCCGATGCTGGCGACGACGGCGGAGAGGACCGCGAGGCTCGCGATGACGGTGCCCACGGCGCGGCGCCCCAGCCAGCCGAGCCGCTGGCCGCGCCGGTTGCGGAGCTGGCCGAGCCACCGGCTCGGGCTCCAGGACGAGGAGGTTCGCACAGTGTTCGTACCCTTCTTCGCATCGGGATCGCCGTCACGACGAACGCCGGCCCGACCGCGTTCAACGCGCTGAAGAACTTCTCCGGCGTCCGGAGTACGGGGGCGCCGGGCGCCCCTTTTCAGGGACGCCACACCCGGGGCGCGGGTGGCCCTCCGGCCGGCGGTGACGGGGACGCCGGCCGCCGGATGAGGGACTGGTGGTCGGCTCCGGCCGACTGCCAGGCTGATTCTCGCTGTGGTGGGCCGGAAGGGGAGGACAGTGGTGGGATGCCTGCGCTGCGGATCGGAGCGCCGGTGAGGAGCGTCGATGGCGACCCGGCCTGACCAACGCGCGGCCCGGGTCTGCTTCCGATGACCGCCACCGCAAATTTCCCGGGCATCCGGGAAAATTCCTCCCGTACCGCTCATGGTTTCGGCGTCGAGATTGAGAAGACCGGGCCTCGCCGTTCGTTGGGGGGGTATGCAGACGAGCGGACCGAGATGAACAACGGTACGGGCACCGTCGCCGGCGGGCTGCCGGGCCTACCGGCGAAGACCACCGGTGCCGAGCGCGCGGAGTATCGGCGCCTCGACGGCCTGTTCGACATCTGGCTACGGGTCGGGGCCGACGGTCGGCTGGCCGGTGCTCAGGGCCGGGGTGCACCCCTGGACGCCACCGCGATAGCCGACCTCGTCCAACGCGGCGGCGGGGCCGGGGACGACGTACGGGTGATGATGGACGGCGCGGCCGAGCACCGGGAGGTGTTCGCCGAACTCGCCGGGATACTCGGCCGTGACGTGCACATCGCCCCCGCCCGCAGCAAGCTCCGCTACCGCCACGGTACGCATCGGGAACCGGCGCTCGTCGACACCGTGACCGGCCGGCCGGTTGACTGGCTCGTCATCCAGCCGCCGGCCATGGCGACCGACCTGCCCGGCTGGTACGAGGCCGCCGGTGGACTGCTCCGGCCGCGGACCGGCGTCGTCACGGCACCGCTGCCGGGCGGGATCACGTTGGCGACCCGCGCGGACTTCGTGGCCCGGCGCGCCGCCGCAGCCGACCTGGCGGCGGGCCACCCGGAGCTGACCACTATCGGTGCCGCCGTCCGCGGTGGCGGGTTCGTGCTCGGCGACTACGGCGGTTCGTACCAGGTCGTCGGCGGACGACGGCTCGCCGCCGCCCTCTCCGAGATGCCGCTGTACGGCGCCGAGGTACGGATGTGGATACGGTGGCCGTTCGACGGGGACGAGCAGGCGCTGCTACACGGGAACCTTGCCGCCTTCGCCGAGAACACCGGCGCGATCGTCTGGGCGCCGGAGCGCAACGCGCTGACCGAGATCCTGGAGAGCTGCCACGACCTCAGCGCCGCCGACCGGGCCGGTGGACCGGCGGCGTGGCGGGCGTACCTGCCGCCGGCCGCCGGATCCTCCCGCTTCGAGTCCGACCTGGACGGGCGGTTGTCCCCGGTCGGGAAGCGGATCGTCAGCAGCTATCCGGGCGTACCGCTGGTCACCGTCGCGCCGGAGCGCGAACGTGCGATGGCCGCCCGCTACGCAGGGCTGCGTGCCCAGCACGGGCTGCTCCATCTCGACCTGACGGTCCTCGCCGACGGGCGGTGGGCGGCACAGCACGCCGACGGCGTCCCGCACGCGCTGGGACCCAGGGTGCTACACCGGATGCTGCGGGCCGCCGGCTGGCAGGGCGAGGATCTCGTACTGCTCGCCGGCTATCCGGGGTCCGCCGCGTCGGGGTTGCGCGACTACGGCACCCAGCTCACCAGCGGGCTCCGCGCGCAGGTCTGGATCCTGCCGCCGGACGCCGACGTCGAGAGCCTGAACGGTACGCCGCGCGCGGTGGATCGAGACGGTCGGCCGGTCGACTGGCAGCGGTTGGACCTGGGCGAGCCGCAGCGGCGCTGGCGCAGCGAGAACGGCGTGCTGGTCGCCACTGACCGTTCCGCGCGGCCTTCCGCGGTTGCCGGACGTGCTCCGGAACGGCCGCTGGACCCGGGCCGTCCTGCCCGGCCAACGGCGCGACCCGACCTTCCGCCGCGGCCCCCAACACCCGCGACGTCGAGCCTGGTGCCGAATCGTCCGGCTGTGTCACGTACGCCCGCCAGCCCCGACCTTCCGGTCAGCGCGACGCCCTCGCTGGTCACGGCCCGGCGTGGGCTGCGGCACGGCATCGACTGGCTCGCCGCGCGGCCGGAGGTCAACGAGGAGCCGGTCGACCTCTATGTGGTGTGCGGGTGCCCGCCGGCTGAGGCCGTCGAGCGCGGCGTGCCCACGCCGCACCTGTTCCTCGTCGGTACGCTCCGGCCGCCCGCCCCCGGCACGCTCGCCGCCGGTGAACACCTGCTCCGCGTACGGGTCGAGCCGGGTGGCGCGGTGGACACGTCATCGATCAACGTGCACGAACCGCCGGTGGTCCAGGCCCTGCTCGCCAACCGGGAGAAAGCGTATCTGCTGCCGGGCGGCCTGCTGGGCCGGACGAGGCTGGTCGCGAGCTACGACGTCGCCGCGTCGGGGCACCTCACGGCCCGCGCCACCCCGCCCACCGGACCCGCGCTCGCGATGCGCTGCTCGGGGGCGGAGCACGGCATCGAAGGGCTGCCGAGCGACGTCTCGCGGTGGCCCTGGGAGCACGACGCGACCGCGTACGCGCTGCTGCCCGGCCCGAAGATCGCCTCGTCGAACGGCGCTCTGGTGCTGTTGCGTCGGCGACCGAGGGTCCGCCCGGGCCACCGCCTGCTGGAGTTGCGCGTGCCGTGGCGGCGCGCGGTCGACGTGCGCGCGACCGCACTCCAGATGGCCGGCCTGGCGCCGGTCCGTTCCGCAGCCGCCGCGCTGCTCGAGGCCAAGGTGGAACTGCTGTTGCCCGGCGGCGAGTACGAGCGGGTCGACGTCGTGCGGGTCTTGACTGCGGGGCGGCTGGGCTGGCGCGCGGTCGGCGACGCGTCGGCGCGGACGCTGGCCGAGTTGCTCCCCGGCGGCGGAGACCGGACCAACCGGCCAGAGCGTCCGAGTCTGCCTGCGGCATCCGGGACCCAACCTGGGTCCCACTGAGCCTTTCGGCTCAGGAGTTCCGGGGTGGACCGTCAGTAGCGTCCGTTGCGAAACGAAGCGCTTTTCCACGCCGGAAAGGGAAAAGGCGATGACTAGCGACGTGTGCGTAGCCGACCGGTCCGACCGGGAAGCCCACCTCGAGCGCCGCATGCGGGAGGTCTTCCAGGCGAACGCCCAACCGCTGTACTACTTTCTGCTCCGGCTGACGCGCGGGCAGGCCGGAACGGCGGAGGACCTGTTGCAGGAGACGATGCTGCGGGCCTGGCGCAAGCTGGACGATCTGCCGGATGACGCCACCACGATCCGCCGGTGGCTGTTCATCGTGGCCCGGCACCTCGCGATCGACCTGGCCCGCTCCCGCCAGGTGAGATCGGAGATCTCCGGGGTGGACATCAGCTGGGCCAGTTCGCCGGACGACACGTTCGAGACGCTTTCCGACAAGCTCGCCCTGCACACGGTCCTGCGCAAGCTGACCCCCGAGCACCGGACCGTGCTGGTCGAGCTCTACTACCGTGACGCGTCGGTGGCGGAGGTGGCGGCGCGGATCGGCATCCCGGAGGGCACCGTACGCTCGCGTTCCTTCTACGCGCTGCGCGTGGCGCGCGGGATCCTCGCCGAGGCCGACGCACGGTCATAAGGCGTCGTTCTACGACACGGCGGGTACGCGGAGCGACCAGATGACGGCCGCCACCGCCACGGGTGACAGCCAGGCCAGCCCATTCGCGACGGCGCGTACGGCACCCAGCAGGTCGGCGGGCTCGAAGTGGCCGTAGACGAGGCAGCCCTGGACGGGCGCGCTCAGCTTCGCGGCTATCGCGCGGTGCTCGGTCACGCCCGTCATCGCGATCACCAGCGAACGCCGGGCGAGCGAGCCCACGAGGTCCGTGCTGTCGGGCGCGGGAACCCGGTCGTCGAGCAGCGTCACGGTCGGCCGTAGCTGGCGAGCCAGGGCCAGCGCCTCGCCGCCGTCACCGGTGCCTGCCACCACCCGTACCCGATCGTCGGTGTCGAGCACGGCACGGATGGCCGCCCGCTCGGTCGGCCTCGGATGCGCGAGCAACACACTGATCGCGGGGGTGGCCGGAACAAACGGATGTCCCTGGTCGCTGCGCTTGCTCGTCATTACGGCTGCCCGCCGTTCATGCGTGTGCCATCCGGCGCCGTTCCCGTCCTGTTGAAACCGTTGACGGTCAACACAACGGCAACCGGAGTCCGCGCGTTCAATCGACCGGTCGGTCTTCGCCGGCTTACCGCCCGTCGCCACGGGCGGCGCCGTCCGTGGGTGGGTGCGGCCGAACCCGGGCGCCCGTCGCCAGAACCCGGACGGCTACTGCCGGCCCGACCAGCGCAGAACCGCCTCCGTCCGGTTGGTGACCCGGAGCTTGACGAAGATGTGATGCAGGTGGTTCTTGACCGTCTTCTCCGTCAGCAGCAGGCGCCGGCCGATCGCGGCGTTCGAGTGGCCGGCGCACAGCAGCTCGATGACGTCCTGTTCCCGCCGGGTCAGGCCGAACCCCTGCCGCACCAGGCGTATCTGGTCGACTTGACCGGCCTGGTCCCGCTCGCGGGCCGCCTGGTCCCGCAGGGCGGCGATGGTGACCGAGGCGCCCCGGGACGACAGCCAGCCCTGACCGGACGCCACCGCGCGGATCGCGCGGACCAACTCGGGCGGGTCGAACTCGCCGTGAACGAGGTAGCCGCTGGCGCCGCCGCGCAGCATCGCGGCGATGAGTTCGTCGGCGGTGTCGCTGGTCAGGACGAGCGCGGCGGTGTGTTCGGAGAGTTGGGTGACGACGCTCAGCCCGTCGGCGATCGGCATGCGATGGTCGAGCAGGGTCACGTTCGGACGCAGCCGTCGTGCCATGGTCACGGCGGTCCGCCCGTCGGGGGCCTCGCCGACCACCCGCACGTCCTCGATACCGGCGAGGTAGCCGCGAATGGCAACCCGGACGATGGGGTTGTCGTCGACGATCAGGACGTCGATCACGGGGAGACCACCTGTCCGTAGCGGCTGACCGCCGGGTCGACATCGGCGGTCAGTGGGACCCGGGCCACGAGCCTGGTGCCAGCCCCGGTGGTCGAGTCGACTCGCAGGGTGCCACCGACGGCCTGGGCACGCTCGGTCATCCCGATGATCCCGAAGTTGCCGGAGGCGGAGAGTTCGGTCAACTCGCCAGGCACCGTGAACCCCGAGCCGTTGTCCCGGATGGTGAGTTCCACGTGCCGCTCCGGCTGGTTGAGGTCAACCTGTACCAGGCTGGCACTTGCGTGCCGAGCCACGTTCTGCAGCGCCTCGTTCAGGATCTGGGTGAGTTCGTACCGGGCCGCCACCGGCGGGTTGACCGCTGTGGCCGTGACCCGCACCGGAATGCCGGCGCTGCTCGACCAGGCCCGGCAGATGCCCTGTACGACGTCCGGGAACGGTTGGTCCGGCGCGTCCCGGCGCAACCCGGCAAGCAGCTCGCGGGCCTCGCGTACGGCGGCGTTCGCCCCCTCCGAGACGGTGGCGGCGAGTTGTTCGGCCAGGTCCGGCTGGCGGCGCAGCAGGGACGGCAACGCGACCGCGGCGAAGGAGACCCCGCGCAGCGTCTTCGCCACCGAGTCGTGCAGCTCCCGGGCCAGCCGGGTGCGTTCCGACGCGGCCGTCGAGTGCTGCACGGCGGTCACCGCCGCCACCGACGCGTCGATGTATCTCGCCAGCGCAGCGGTCACGACGGCGGCGGCGATCCCGCAGACGATGTCGATCATCGGAAAGGCGAGCATGAACGGGGCAGCGATGGACGTGGCGGCCCCGCTGCCGCCGGCCCGGAGCAGCTCCGTGGCCACGGCCAGGCCGAGCCCCGCGTCGGCGATCCACAGCGGCAGCCCGCGTACGCCGAGCAACGCGCCGGCGAGCGCGGCGTGCCCGGCCGCGTAGCAGAAGTAGGCGACTCCACCACGGCTGAGCAGCAGCACACCGATCATCGGCACGACGTCGACGGCGATGACGCACAACCGCCACCGGATCGCCGTCGGCCACCGGCTCAGCACCGTGAGCTGGACTATCGTGGTCCCGGCGATGAGGGCCAGCGAGCTGAGGCTCTGCCAGAAGTCGTTGACCAGTCCCACACCGACACCGACCGCGGCGAACGTCAGGGTGAGCCGCCCGAGCAGCAGCGCCCGGGACACGGCAGCGTACGCGACAAACCAGCTCATCGATCGACCGATCAGCTGACGGTGACTTTGTCGATGTCGGGGCAGTCTCCCTCGTCGTTGTAGAAGGTGATGGCAGTGCGCCCGGCGGGGATCGGGGCGGCGAAGGAGAAGGTCATCGGTTGTTTCCAGTCGGTGCCGCTGAGGCTGAAGGTGGTGGGCGCCGCGTTGTTGACGGCCACCTTGACGCGTCGATTGCCGTCGAGCTCGTAGGTGACGGTGACGGTTCGGGTGCCGGCCACGTTGGTGTTGAGGTAGACGGTGATCCTGCCGAGGTAGCGTACGCGGGCTCCGCCGTCGCAGGTGCCGCAGGAGACGGGGATGGCTCCCTCGCTGAGGCTGTTGGCGGGGTTCTCGGCCTGGACGGTGACTGTCGTGAACCGAGTGGGCGGGTTCGCGTTGGGTGGTGTGGTCCTCGACGGGCTCGACGAGCCCTTCGCGGATCTCGGGGTACCACGATCCGGTGTCGCGACCGGCGGCGCGCCGCCCACTGTCGCGCTCGGACCGACGTGGGGCGATGCTCCGCCGGTCGGCGGCATCGAGGCGGCCGGGGCGGTAGCGGTGGCCGGGGCGGTAGCGGTGGGCGGTCGCGCCTGGGACCCGTCGGGCCGCTGGTCTTTGCCGCGGGAGATCAGCGGCGGGATGGCGAGCGCGGCGAGGAGGATGACGGCCGCCAGGCCGGTGATCCCGGCCCAGACCGGTGGCTGGAGGGAACGCCCCAGCTCCGGTGTCCCGTGCAGGATCGGGTGAAGCGGATCGCGGGTGTCCGTGATCGGGTCGTTGGGCACGCTACTCCCCGAGCCCTTGGCGGTGGTCGAGAAAAGCGAACGGTTTCGCCGTAGACACGGCTGAGAATCTACCAATCGTTACCTGTGCGTGAACCGGGGGTTGCTCAACTGATACCGACTTTGTCGATGTCAGGGGAAGTCCCGGCGTCGTTATAGAGAGCTATGGCGATGCGTCCGGCGTCCCCGCCCTGGGACTTGCGCGTGAATCCGATCGGTGTCGCAGAATCGCTGACCGAGGGCGGCACCTACGGAAACGGGAGACGCGAAGTGCGGGTGTTGTTGTCGACGTACGGGTCACGCGGGGACGTCGAACCGATCGTGGGACTCGCGGTGCGGTTGCGGGAACTCGGCGCCGAGGTACGGGTGTGCGCACCCCCGGATGAGGAGTTCGTCGCGCTGCTGGCCGGCGTCGGCGTACCGCTGGTGACGATCGGCCAGCCCTGGCGCTCGTTGGTGCGACCGTCGTCGGCGGCGGACGCCTCGCGTGCCGTGGCCGAGATGATGGCCACGCAGTTCGAGACGATCGCCGCGGCGGCCGAGGGATGCGACCTGCTCGTGGCTGCCGGCATGGTGCTCTTCGTGACGCCGTCGGTGGCCGAGAAGCTCGGCATCCGGTACACGTACGTGTCCTTCTGCCCGATCGTGCTGCCGTCGCCGCATCACCCGCCGTGGCCCTGGGGCCGGCCGTTCCCGAGGGGGGTGACGGACAACCGGACGCTGTGGCGGCTGGAGGCGCGGACCTATGACGCGATGTTCGGCGAGCCGATCAACACCCACCGGGCGTCGGTCGGCCTGCCTCCGGTGGACAGGGTCCGCGACCACGTGCTGACCGACCGGCCGTGGCTCGCGGCAGACCCGATCCTGGGCCCGTGGCGGGAGACGGCGGACCTCGACGTGGTGCAGACCGGCGCGTGGATCCTGCCCGATGAACGCCCGCTGCCCGCCGAACTGGTCGCGTTCCTGGACGCCGGCGCGCCCCCGGTGTACGTCGGCTTCGGCAGCATGCACGCCCCGCGGGGCATCGCCGCGGTGGCCATCGAGGCGATCCGGGCGCAGGGGCGCCGCGTACTGATCGGGCGAGGCTGGGCCGGGCTGGCTCCGATCGATGACGCCGAGGACTGCTTTGTCGTGGGTGAGGTCAATCAGCAGGCGCTGTTCCGCCAGGTGGCCGCTGTGGTGCACCACGGGGGCGCGGGGACCCTGACGACGGCGGCCCGGGCCGGTGCGCCGCAGGTGGTGGTGCCCCTGGCGACTGACCAGCCATACTGGGCCGGCCGCGTCGCCGACCTGGGCATCGGCGCGGCGCACGCCGGCCCGACCCCGACCGCCGAGTCGCTGTCGGCCGCGCTGAGGGTGGCCCTGGATCCCGAGACCCGGACACGGGCGACCGCCGTCGCCGGCACGATCCGCACCGATGGGGCGGCGAGGGCCGCCAGGCTGTTGCTCGACGCAGCCGATTGACCGAGCGGGCGGCGGAGTGCGGCTCGCACGCGCCTGCGGGCCAGGGCGTACCCCAACGCGCCGCGACCGAGGACGTGCTACTCGCGCACGCGGTCGTGCTGCGGACCGAGCTGGCTGATCTCGTACCCGTCGGGGTAGCTCTTGGCTCTGAGCCCGTCGGCGAACAACGCCGTTGTCCGTGGCGCACCGAACCACCGTTGAAGCCGCGAGCGCATTTTCAGCGCCACGTGCAGGCCAGCCCGGACCGGCCAGGCCGGCGCATCGACCCGCATGGCGCGCCGCAGCGGGGCGTCGTACATGGCGCTGACCAGTTCGTTCCCCAGCGGCGCGAGCAGGCGGGGGATCCGGGTGAGCATCCGCATGCGGGTGGCCCGCTCGATGGCCGCAGCGTCGTCGCTGGGCTGCAGGTGAGCGGCATCGTGCGCGTCGAACCAGGTCTCGAACTCGTCGTACGACCCGGGGATGTCCGTGATGCCCATCCGCCGGCCTAGCTCTCGGTAGAACAGGTAGGTGGCCTGCCGCTCGTGGCAGCAGGGCGGGCGCCAGCCGTACTCCTGCAACCACCGCGTCGGGACCACGACCAGGCAGCCCAGGACGTAGAGGAAGTCGTCGTTGCTGATGTCGTACGGGCGGTGGAGCTGGTTGACCCGCCGCAACGCGTCGCGGCCGCGTGGCTGCTCGAAGCCGTTGAGCACCATCTCGTACATCAACAGGCCGGTGTCGTCGAGCCGCTTCTGGGTGCGTTCGGTCAGCTCGCCCGTGGCCGTGTGTACGGCGGCGATGTTGGGAATGGAGAAGGATCGGTTGAAGGCGAGGTTGAGCCCGAGCTTCATGTCCCAGCTGAACTCGTAGCGCAGCATGGTCTGGTAGATGTCCAGGTAGTCGCGCTCTGGGTCCAGCGTGCGGATACGGGCCAGGTTCGCGTAGCGGCCTCTCATCGGCGGGCTTCTCCAACCGTGGGTTGCGGGTCGCCGTCACCGGTGAGCTCTCGCGTCGCGGCGAGCGTCTGTGCCACCACCGGCGAATGGGCGTAGTCGTCTCTGACGAGTGTTAGCCACGCGACCTTACCGGCGTAGCCAACGTCCGGGCGATGCAGCTCGTCGCCAGGCTGCGGGACCGCAGCCACAAGACCGGTGCCATGCCGACGCAGCGCGCAGGCCAAATATACGCACGGTTGATGAAGCGCAGCACGACTGGATTCAAGGATGATCAGCGCAGCGTGCGCTTCAGTCGGGCATGTCAACAGCCAGCGCAGTGACTCTAGTGTCACGTGTCTGAAGTGGATTAGCGGGAGCGTCTTGATCATTTAAAATCGGATCATGGAGAGTGCGTTTCGGCTGCGACGGATCGTCGGAGGTGTGCCGCACGTCGCGGACGTCGCGGTGCGGGTCGAGTCATTTACTCACGATGCAGTCGCTGTTTCTGAAGGTGTGTTTGCCTGGCGGCGTAAGGTCTACGGTCCCGGCGCGGTCAGTGGCGGCCCGATTGATCAGCAGATGGTGGCGGAGGCGGTCGAGGGTGTGCGGTACGTACTCGGCCGTCGTGACGGTGATGGGCGTCTGGTCACCGTCACGAGGATCTGCGACGCCCCGGCGGACACCGGCGTGGGGGACGTGAAATTCGCCGCGGTGGCGGCGACGTGTCAGGCCCTGGGGGTGGAGCTTGATCGGCCCCCGTTCATCGGTGCGTCCGGGGTCGTCTTTCCCGATTAGGGGCGTGAAGGCGAGCTGCGCCGCGTACCACGGCGGTTCGAGGGACAAGCCGACCACATCACGGATCTTCGTCTCCAGTTGCGGGTCAGTGGAGAACTTGAACGTCTCGATCCGGTGGGGTTGAAGGCCTTAGTTCCGGCATCACATCAAGGGCACCGACCTGACCGCCCACACCCGCACAGACCTCGACGCCGTCGCCACCCAGCTCAACGGCCGCCCACGCAAAACGCTCGACCGGGAAACCCCAGTCGAGCGCCCGCATCAACTGCTCACGGCCTGATCAACACGACCACGTGTTGCGACGACCCCGAGAAACCGCCCCGCCGGTGGGGGAGGGCCTCTCCTTCGGTCAGTGCTGTGCCGCGAACATGTCTTCGATCGCCTTGATGACGAGGTCGGGGCGATCTGTCGGGATCTCGTGGGAGGTGCCCTCGGCGGTGACGAGCTTGCGGTTGGGGGCTTCCTGGACGAACGAGGCGGCGGCGTCGCGCCAGCGCTGGGCGTCCTCGGGAGACCCGGCAAAGGGGGTCTTCTCCGACACCATGACCGTGGCCGGCACGGAGGCGGGCCAACTCACCTTGTGGAAGGTCTGGTGGGCGGCGGCGAAGCCTTCCGCGGTGGAGATGAGCTGGCGGTTCGCAGGCTTCTCGGGATCCTTCTTCGCCACGTCGACGTCCGGCTGGCCCGCGGCCACGAGGCGGGGGATTTGCTCGTCGGTGAAGAACTGGGGGAGGTTGGCGTCGACGAGGACTGCGCCGGAGAGCATCTCCGGGTTGTCCTGGGCAAGGTTGTTGGCGATCTCGCCGGCCTGGGAGTGGGACACCAGGGTTACGTCCTTGGTGACGCCGAGCTGCTTGAGACCTGCCTTGAGGTCGCTGACTGCGCTCTCGACCTTCCACGCGCCGGGCACCACGTCGCTCTCGCCGAGGCCGGCCCGGTCGTAGGTGATGACGGTGGCGCCGGTGGCCGCGTGAAGCTTGGGGGCGATGTTCTCCCATTGCGAGGAGTACTCGCCGCCGCCGGAGTCCAGGACAATGGTGGAACCGCTGCCCTGCGTGACGTAGAAGGCCAGGCGATGTCCTCCGTTGTTGACCATGTGCAGCTTCGCTGCGGCCGCCCGGCTGGTCGACGGCGAGGCGGACAATGTGGGGGGTTTCGAGGCCGAGGAGGTGGCGGAGGAACCGTCGTCGCCACACGCCGTGACGCCACCGGCGGCCAGGGTCAGCACGGCGAGAGACGACAGAACGCGATACGTGGACCGGTGCTTGCGGTGCTTGCGGAGGGTGCGGGACATGAGGATCTGATCCTTCGAGGGAAGAGGGTGCTGCTGTACGTGTCCAAGCATTCGGGCGCCTGATCGCTTACGCGATCGGGCTGGCATGTCTGTTGGTGATGAAGCTGACGCCAGTGAGCACCATGGGGTTAGCCCCCGGGCCCAGCTGATCGAAGCCGCCGCCGACACCGCCCACCGCCGCTTCGGCGCCGCCGCCGTCATGCCCGCCACCCTCGCCACCCGCCGCACCCCGTAGACCGGAACCTGATGACAGGCACTGCACGGTTTCCAGGAAGGGGCGTCTTCTTTTGGGTCATGCCCGGACCGCCGCTGCCTCAATACCGCAAGGGCGTCGCTGAACGCGCTGGTCAACCCGGTGGCCAGATCTTCCCAGATCGGAGGGCGCTTCGTCTTTCTCGATCCACAATGCGGGCAAACCTTAACAAAGGGCCAAGGCTAGCCTCTCCGTGCTTGTTGGTCCATAATTGTCGTCGTGAGACCTGCTGCCGCTATGTCGTTGACGGAATGCTATTCATTGGCGCGCCAGATCCGCCTCGGTGAACGGTGGCCGACCGTGCGCGGCTTCTTGCGTCCGAGAGGGCTGTCGTTGTTTCGCTCTCGACCGCCGTTGACAATTCTTCTTTACTATGCCAGCCGCAATGGCTGCCTTCTGCGGGATGAGCAACTCGGAAGCCTCATCATCCTGAACAGGCCGAAATCGACGAGGCGTCGACCCTGGCTCGATCGGAGCTGGGACGTACTCGTATTGTTGGGCCCTGCGGTGGCCTTCTTCGCTCTGGCTGCAATCGCCGTCGCGATCACCGCACCCCCATGGCTTCAAATTTCGCTGGTTCTCGCAGTCACGTTCTGGCCAGCCCTTTTTTGGACAGCCGGAATGATGTTGGGTGCAGTCAGTTTTGTGCGGTCGTTCTTCCGATGGCCGACAGGCCGCATCGAGATGGTTTATGTCGATGCGGTGCTCGACGCGAACTGGTCCATCGAATTGTTCCATCTCGTCGGCGACGACGTCACCGGCATCCTCACGGCTCTAGAGGGCAAGGATCCGCTTGTCATTCCTGCCGACGCAGTGACTACCACCCGAGCCCTTGAGTGCCTCAAGGCCTCGTCGCAGGTAGATCCGTTAGGTGACGAGTCGTCGTCGCTTCTGGTGCTCGCCCAGCGCCCAGGGATGGAATTGCAGGTCCACCAGCCGAAAATATCACCGCATGCAGTGATGGTGCTCGGGACGCTCACTGGCATCGCGTTCATAATAGCTGCAGGTGCTAAGTCGGTCGCTTCTATGGAGAGCTCGGCATGCGACGGCGGATCCTGCGATGGCCGCCCAGCGACATACTGGAACGCTGTCTATTGGCTCCTCAATCGCTTGTCTGGGGGCGATCCGAATGGGCTGGGAGCTGAGACGGCATGGGGTCGGGCTGTAGGGCTCATAGTGACCGGCGCCAGTCTGTTCTTCGTCGCCGTGTTGGTGAAGGTGCTCACCGATAGATTCCTGGACCTGCGCGGACCCTCAGCCATTGAGGCCGCTGCGGAATTTAATGAAGACGCAGGCGCTTCGGAGGCGGCAGTGAGCCTGCTTGTCGGAGACGGCAATGCAATCGACGCGCCGCGCCAATTAAGTCCACGTGGTACGGAACTCCTGGAGGACCCACCGACAGCAGACGGAACATCCCCGTCAAGTCCGCCATTCGGCACCTCTGTGGCGCTCAGACCGATCGGTTCATCCGCATCGAGAAGCCCGACCCGTCCGGCGCTCGCGTTTGCCGCAGGCGCCAGCACCGCAGCACTGGCAGTCGCCGCCTTCTGGTTCCGCAAGAGACTACGAAGCCCGAAGCAGTAGCGTCCAGTGCCCAACTCATCTCCGCGCGACAGATTACTCAAGTCGGTCAGCCGCCGTCGCCTTGTTGAAACGTTACTACGGTGACCGTATCTCGGTGTCCGCTGCGCAGGCGGCGCACACTTTGACACCTGGTCCGGCGTGCGGGCGTGTGCAACCGCCGACACGTATGGCACGTGGCCGGCCCGATCACCGCGCCGGTCTGGGAAGCCGCCTGGAGCCTGGACTCAGCCCTACCGCGGCTCGGTGACCCCGAATAGGCTTCGGCGATGACTGGTGTGCTCAGTGGTGCCCGAGACACGGCGAATCCCCTTCGCCAGCTCACGATCGATCAGCTCCGGCAACGGACGAGCCTCAAATGGCGGGAGTACCCGGACGACGTGCTGCCGCTGTGGGTGGCGGAGATGGACGTGCCGCTGGCCGACCCGGTCGCGCGGGCGATCACCGACGCCGTCGTGCGTGGCGACACCGGCTACACCGCCGGTACGGCGTACCCGCAGGCGCTGGCGGAGTTCGCCCGGCAGCGCTGGGGTTGGAACGGGCTGGCAGTGCAACGCACCGCGCTGGTGCCCGACGTGATGCACGGCGTCGTCGAGGCCCTGCGGCTGGTCACCGAGCCGGGAGACGCGGTGGTCGTCAACTGCCCGGTCTACCCGCCGTTCTACGAGTTCGTGGCGCACGCCGGTCGCCGGATTGTGGAGGCGCCGCTCGGCGGTGACCTGCGCATCGATCTCGACATCCTGGAGGACGCCTTCCGGCAGGCCCGGGTCGGTGGGCGGCCAGCGGCGTACCTGCTGTGCAGCCCGCACAACCCGACAGGCGTCATGCACACCGCCGACGAACTGGCCGCCGTCGCCAGTCTGGCCGAACGGCACGGGGTGAGGGTTGTCGCCGACGAGATCCACGCCCCGGTGGTGCTCGGGGGAGCGCGGTTCGTGCCGTACCTCTCGGTGCCCGGCGCCGAGAACGGCCTGTCGCTGATGTCTGCCTCCAAGGGGTGGAACCTGGCCGGCCTGCGCGGTGCGCTCCTCATCGCCGGCCCCGACGCGGCCGGAGACCTCGCCCGCGTTCCGTTCGAGGTCAGCGACAGCACCAGCCACCTCGGCGTGATCGCCCATACCGCAGCCTTCCGCGACGGCGGCGAGTGGCTCGACGCGTTGTTGACCGGTCTGGACGACAACCGTCGGCTCCTCGCCGCGCTGCTCGCCGAGCACCTGCCGGCCATCCGTTACCACCCCGGTCAGGCCACCTACCTCGCCTGGCTCGACTGCCGCGCCCTGGGCCTCGGCGACGACCCCGCCGCCGTGTTCCTCGACCGTGGCCGGGTGGCGCTCAACTCCGGACCGGCCTTCGGCACCGGCGGTGGCGGCCACGTCCGGCTGAACCTGGCCACCGCACCGGAGCTGATCACCGAGGCGGTACGCCGGATGGCCACCGCCGTCGCCTGAGAAGCCACGTGTCGTGCCACCACCTCAGCCGGATGCCGGGCGCGCTCCGGGGATTCACGCGCTCGACCTGCACGACCTCAGCCGCGACTCCGCAGGCTCGGGCCGTTGACCTGGCTGAGCGAGGAGCGTAGGTCGGTCAGCAGTTCGTGGGCGCTCGTCGCGCGTTCCTCGTCGTGTGCGCGTACTCCCGCCACGAGAGCATCGGTGAGCACCTGAGTGGTCATTCCTTCGCTCACGATGTCTCCGGGCGAGTGGGCGGCCGGCAGTGCGACGCTCACCCGGTCGCCGATCAGCGGACCGAGCGAGTCCGAGACCAGAACCGTGCGCGCGCCCACGGCCTCGGCGTGGTCGAGCACGACCTCCATCTCGCCGCGCAGCCGGCTGGGCCAGTACAGCACCAGCGTGTCATCGCCGGTGACGGTGAGCAGGTCGTCGGCCAGGCGGAACCCGGTCTCGCCGGTGGAGCGCGCGTGCCTGCCCATCCGGTTGAGCTTCAGGGCGAGATAACGCGCGGTCAGCTCGGACGGCCCGACACCGATGCCGATGACCTCCCTGGCACCGGCGATGGCCTCCACGGCGAGACCGAAGTCGGCGTCGACCATTCGTCGGGCGGTCTCGGCGAGTCGCTCGGTCGCCTCGGCGATCACCTGCGACAGCAGAGTTGTCGACTGGGAGCCGGGCCGTTCCAGGCGTTTACGCAGTTGGTCCAGCGGGCTGGTCGCGGCGACCACCTGTTTGCCGAGACTGTGCCGCAATTCCTGCAAGCCCGAATAGCCCAGAGTCTTGGCCGTGCGCACCACTGTCGCGTCACTGGTCTGAGTGGCCGCGCCGATTTGTTGCGCGGTGGCGAAAATGGCCTCGGAGCTGTGTGTACGCAGAAACTCGGCGACCCGACGCTCGGCCTTGCTCATCGTGGCCACCCGGGCGGTGATCCGTTCCGCGAGGGAAAGGCTGGCCAGCTTGCCCGCGAATGCGGCCTCGTCCTGGGGCTCGCCTGTAGTCACCGGCACAAGGTAGCAGGAGCCGTTACTCACGGTCAGTCAGTCAGAATCGCGGCAAGCTGTTCCACACCCCAGCGCAGATCCTCCTCCGAGATGACAAGTGGCGGGCTGAGTCGGATGGTGCGGCCATGGGCGGCGTTGGCGAGGACTCCTCTGCGCAGCAGGTCTTCGCAGACCGCGCGACCGTCCCTCGTGGCCAGGTCGAGACCCGCCCACAGGCCGATGGTCCGGACCTCGGCCACCTCGGCGGCGGGCAGATCGGAGAGTACGTCCGCGAAGACCGTGCCGAGTTCGGCGGCACGTCGCTGCGGCTCGCCGGTCTTCAGACGCCGGACGACGGCGGTGCCGACCGCACAGGCGAGCGGGTTTCCGCCGAACGTGCTGCCGTGCTCGCCAGGCCGGAACACGCCGAGCACATCGCGTCGGGAGACGACGGCGGACACGGGCAGGATGCCACCGCCGAGGGCCTTGCCGAGGATGTAGAGGTCCGGCATGACCTCGTCATGTTCGCAGGCGAACGTCCTGCCGGTGCGGCCGAGCCCGGACTGGACCTCGTCGGCCATCATCAGAATGCCGTGAGTGGTGCACAGTTGGCGGACCGTCCGCAGATAGCCCGGCGGCGGGAGGACGACACCGCGTTCGCCCTGGATCGGTTCGAGCAGGACGGCGACGGTGTTGTCGTCGATGGCTGACCGCAGGGCGTCCCCGTCGCCGAACGGGACCCGGACGAAGCCGGGCGTGAACGGGCCGAACTCGGCGGTCGCCTTGGGGTCGTCGGAGAAGCTGACGATGGTGACGGTCCGGCCGTGGAAATTGCCGTCCACCACGATGATCTTCGCCTGGCCCGGCGGCACGCCCTTGACCTGGTAGCCCCACTTCCGCGCGGTCTTGATCGCGGTCTCGACGGCTTCGGCGCCGGTGTTCATCGGCAGCGCCATCTCCATCCCGGCGAGCTCGGCCAACTCCGTGCAGAAGGTGGCGAGCTGGTCGTTGTGGAACGCCCTGCTGGTGAGGGTCAGCCGGTCGAGCTGGTCGTGCGCGACGGCGAGCAGCTCGGGGTCGGTGTGCCCGAAGTTCAGGGCGCTGTATCCGGACAGCATGTCCAGGTAGCGCCCTCCTTCGATGTCGGTGACCCAGGCGCCGTGGCCCTCGCGAAGGACGACCGGGAGTGGACGGTAGTTGTGCGCGGTGCTGGCTTCGGCGCGCTGGATCTCGTCGGCTGTCGCAGTCATGGGGGACTCCTGTTCATGCCGGATGACGGGGGAGCGGTCGTAGTAGAAACTTCATGCATTGACTAACGCGTAGTCGTTGCTACAGTGTAGCCCACACTGCACAGATCGGGTGCCTTGTAGTAGTCGCTACAGGACGGTTCCCACGACCGAAGGGGCGTCTCCGCCGATGGCGAGTCTCAGGACGATCGAGATCTCCGGTACGTCAGCGCTGAACCGCGGCACGCAGTACGGGCACGCCGCGGCCGACCTGATCGCCGACGCCATCGCGTACTACGCCCGCGCGTTCGAGCACCAGTGCGGCCTCACCTGGGCCGAGGTGCTCGAGCGGGCCCGCCCGTGGCAGCGACTGATCGCCGACGGGTTCCCCGAGCTCCACGAGGAGATGGCCGGGATCGCCGAGGGAGCGGGCGTTTCACTGACCGAGATCGTCACCCTCAACTGCCGTGGCGAAATCATCTATGACCGTGACTTCGGCCCGGCCCGCCCGGCCGACGAGACCGAGGGCTGCACGTCGTTTTCGCTCACCGGCGCGGCGGCAGGCGACGGACATGTCTACTGCGGCCAGAACTGGGACTGGCGACACCAGGCCGCGCCGACGCTGATGATCCTGCGGATCGTGCAGCCACCGAAGCCGACGCTGATCATGCAGGTCGAGGCCGGCCAGATCGGCAGGCACGGCGCCAACTCCGAAGGGCTGGCATTCAACGCCAACGGCCTCGGCGGCCGGTTCGACACCTCCGTCGGTGTCCCGCAGACCCTGATCCGCCGACTGGTGCTCGACTCGTCGAGTGTCTCCGACGCACTGCGGATCCTGGTCGAGACCAAGGCGCACATCGCGAGCAACGCGCTGCTCACGCACCGATCGGGCTACTCCATCGACCTGGAGACCACCCCCGGCCCGATCGGCTGGGAATACCCGTCCGAGGGCCTGCTCGTGCACGGCAACCACTACCAGGCCTTCGTCCCCCCACAACTCGCCGCGACGCACCGGCCAACGGCACCGGACTCGCTGCTGCGCGTACCCAGGGCGCGGCAAGGGCTCGCGGCGGCGGCCGTCGCCGAGAAACCCGCCGACGTGCGGTCCGCCGTGCACGCCGCGATGTCCGACCACCTCGGATACCCCGACTCCCTGTGCGCGCACCCCGACGAGCGCCTGCCCGAGGTCAGACGGTGGTCGACGTTGTTGTCCAGCTGCGTCGACCTGACCACCGGCGAGTACTACGTCGCGGCAGGCACGCCCTGTACGAACCCCTACGAACTTCTGCCCTTCAACCTTTACGAGTAGGAGAGGTCATGCTCAGACGTGGTACAAGGCTCTGGCTCATCGCCGTGCCCTGCCTCGCCGCGACGATGCTCGCAGCGTGTGGCAATCCGTCCGTCACACCCAGCGAGGCCAAGCAGAACGTCAAGCTGGTCGACAGCACCCCTGCCGCGGCGGGTCCCATCGACCAGGCGACCTGGTTCATGGCCAAGGAGCCGGCGACACTCGACCTGGACAACGACGCCGCCGGCGTGAACAGCGACCTGGTCATGGCGAACGTCTGCGAGCGCCTCTTGCAGCTCCAGCCGGACCTGACCATCAAGCCGGGCCTGGCCGAGAAGTACGAGTGGACGAGCCCGAACACGCTGGTGTTCACCGTCCGCAGCGGTGTGAGCTTCCACAGCGGCGCCACGCTGACCGCCGACGATGTGGTCTGGAGCCTGCAGCGGCACGCCGCCGACGGCGGCAACGAGTCCGACGAGTTCGACGGCGTCACGTCGATCGCCAAGACCGGCGACAACCAGGTCACCGTCACGCTCAAGGCGGCCGACGCGGTGTTCCTGCAGACGATGGCCGGTGACGCCGGGGTCGTGCTGGAACGCAAGGTCGCGGAGCCGCAGGGCAAGGCCTACGGCACTCCGAACGGCACCGACGCGTGCTCCGGCCCGTTCAGCCTCCAGTCGTGGAAATCCGGCCAGGAAGTCGTGCTGACGAAGTTCGACAAGTACTGGGACACCAGCCACGTGGCCAAGGCCGGCAAGGTCACCTTCCGCTGGGCGGACGACGACGCCCTGGTCAACTCCCTCGTCACCGGCGCGGCCGACGGCGCGTACCTGGAGAACATCTCCTCGGCGACCCGCCTGGCGACCAGCGGGACCACGACGGTCAGCCAGGGCCGGGACACCCGCGTCTGGAGCCTGATGGTGACCGAACGCGGCGCGCTCAGTGACGTCCGACTGCGCAAGGCCTTGTCTCTCGCGCTCGACCGCGACGGCGTCGCCCGCGCCGCGCTCGCCGGTTTCGGAGCGCCAGCGAAGGAGCCGGTCGGCCCCGGTGCCTGGGGCTACGAAGCCGATGCCTTCCGCGCCGCGTACGACAAGCTGGCCGGCGCGCCGGCCACCCCGTCGGAGCAGGACATCGCAGAGGCGAAGAGGCTCGTCGCCGAGGTGCCGACCAAGCAGCCGATCATCGTGGCCAGTGACACCACGCCGGCCCGCAACGTGATCGCCAACGCGCTGGTCGACGCCGCCAAGAAGATCGGCCTCGAGGCGAGCATCGCGCAGATCCCCACCCAGCAGTACGGCGACTACTACAGCAGCAAGGAGGTGCGGCAGAAGGCGGACCTGTTCACCGACGACTACTACATCTCCAAGAACGACCCCATCGGGTTCTACAAGAACGGCGCGTCCACGTCGACCGTCCAGTGGCTGCTCAAGGACCCGCAGTACGACGGCCTGGTCCAGCAGGCCCGCGCGGCACTGGACGACAACCAGCGCGCCAAGCTGGCCATCGACCTGTCCAACCGCTGGGCCGAAGCGATGCCGTGGATCTCGGTCGTGCAGAGCCCGTCCACTGTCGTGCTCGGCAACAAGGTCACCGGCGTACCCGCCTCCGGTTGCTACCGGTACTACCCGTGGGCGGCCGACCTCGGAGCCAAGGGGGCATAAGTGACAACGGCACTCCTACGGCGGTTCGGTGGCCTGGTGCTGACCCTGGTCATCAGCTCGTTCGTGATTTTCGCGGGCATGTACGCCGCACCGGGCGACCCGGTGACGTTCCTGATCGGCAACCCCGAGAACCTCACGCCGGACAAGATCGCCGCGGTGCGTGCCGAGTACCACCTGGACGAGCCGTTGTGGACGCAGTACGCCCGGTGGGCCACGGGCGTACTGCACGGCGACCTCGGCCAGTCGATGTACTACCAGCAACCGGTATCCGACCTGTTGTCGTCCCGGCTACCGATGACTCTCACCCTGGTCGCCATGGCCTCGGTGCTGTTCGTCCTGATCGGGGTCGGGCTCGGTGTGCTCGCCGCACTGCGCAGGGGCAGCGCCCTCGATTCGGTCGTCACCGGGTTCACCACGTTCGTCAACTCGGTGCCGAACTTCGTGATCGGCCTGGTGTTGGTGGCGGTGTTCGCGGTGCAGCTGCGATGGTTCCCCGTCGCCGGCGACGGTGCGGGACTCACCGACCGCCTCTACCACCTGACGCTGCCCGCCATCGCTCTCGCACTCGGCTCGATCGCCCTGATCAGTCGGGTGACCAGGCAGACGATGACGGAGCAGCAGACGCTCGACCACGTCGAGGCCGCGCGCAGCTACGGCCTGACGACGCGTCAGATCGTCGTACGACATGTGCTGCGCAACTCGCTCGGCCCGGTCGTCACCATGTGCGGTCTGGTCATGGCGGGCATGTTGGCCGGGACAGTGGTGATCGAGAGCGTGTTCGGCCTCAACGGAGTCGGCAAGCTGCTCGTCGACGCGATCAACACCCACGACTTCCCCGTGGTGCAGGCGATCCTGCTGTACATGGTGATCGGCTACATGGTCGTCACGGTCGCCGTCGACCTGGCCTATCCGCTGTTGGACCCTCGAACAATGGCGAGGAGTGACCGATCATGACCATCGAAGCGCACGGGCCAGTCGCGGTGGCGACGACCCGCAAGGCGGCACCGTGGGTGTTCTACCTCTGCCTCGGGCTCCTCGGCCTGGCGGTGGTCGCCGCGGTGTTGGCCGACTGGATAGCGCCGTTCGACCCGTCGGCCACGGACTTCTCGGCGCTGTATCAGCAGCCGAGTGCCGCGCACTGGTTCGGCACCGACCAGCTTGGCCGGGACATCCTGTCGCGGGTGATCCACGGTGCCCGGCCCAGCCTGCTCGGCGCCATCGCGCTGTTGGCGTTCGCCACGGCGGTCGGCGTGCTCATCGGCACTGTCGCCGCCTGGAAACGCGGGTGGGTGGACACGGTGCTGGCCCGGGTCACCGACGTGATGTTCGCGTTCCCCGGCCTGCTGTTCGTCGTACTCGTGATCGCGGTGTTCGACCGCGGCCCGGCGACCGCCGTGATCGGAATGGGCCTGGCGTTCGCCCCGGTCATCGCCAAGTTCACCCGGGCCATCGCGCTGGAGGAGATGGCCCGGCCGTACGTCGACGCCTACCGGTTGCAGGGGATCGGCAGCGTCGAGCTGTGCGTCCGGTACGTCCTGCCGAACCTGTTCCCGACGCTCATCGGCTATCTGGTGGTGCTGTTCGGTGAAGGACTGATGAGCCTGGCGGCGCTGAACTTCCTCGGGTTCGGTGCACAACCACCCAGCTCAGAGTGGGGCCTCATGGTCCAGGAGGGGCGCGGAGGTGTGATCCAGGGAATCGTCGGTCCCGCGCTCATCCCCGGTCTGGTGATCGCGGTCGTCGTGGTGGCCACGAACGTCGTCGGCGTCCGGCTGTCGGACAAGCTCGCGGTGAAGGCCTGACACATGCTGCTATCTATCGAGAATCTGAACCTGTCGGTGCGGGACCACCAGATCCTGCGCGACGTGTCGGTCGAGGTCGCCGAAGGTGAGACGGTCGGCCTGGTCGGGGAGTCCGGCTCCGGTAAGTCGACGACGGCACGCGCGGCGCTGCGACTCGTACCATCGGGCGCGCGGACGTCCGGCGGCGTCACGGTCTGCGGCAACGACATGACCGACCCCGCCATGGTGCGGCAGGTTCGCCGGACCACGGCCGCGATGATCTTCCAGGACCCCCGGTCGGTGCTCAACCCGGTACGCCGCATCGGCGACTCGGCCACCGAGCGACTCGTCCACGTGCAGGGGATGGCCAGGGCCGAGGCCCGTACGCGGATCGCCGAGCTACTCGTCGAGGTCGGCCTCAAGGACACCGAGCGGTTGCTGCGGTGCTACCCGCACCAACTGTCGGGCGGCATGCTGCAACGAGTCGTGATCGCGGCGGCGCTGAGCAGCACGCCCCGGCTGCTGCTGGCCGACGAGGCGACCTCGGCGCTCGACGTGACGACACAGGCCGAGGTGCTGGTCCTGTTGCGGCGTCTGCAGCGGAAACGGGAGATGGGCGTCCTGTTCATCACGCACGACCTGCACCTCGCCGCCGCATACTGCGACCGCGTCTACGTGATGAAGGACGGCTCCATCGTGAACCATCAGAAGGGGAGCGAGATCTTCGCCAATCCCACCGAGCCGTACACCAGGGCATTGGCAGACGCCGTGCCGGTGCTTCCCGAGCGCGACCCGGTGGAGGTGCGGCCATGACCGACGTCGTCCGCGTGACCGGATTGCGCAAGGCATTCGACGCCACCCGCCGTACCACGGGGATTGTCGCCGTCGACGACCTGAGCTTCCGCCTCGGAAAGGCCGACGCGATCGGCGTGGTCGGCGAGTCCGGGTCGGGAAAGAGCACGTTGGCCCGCATGCTGGTCGGCCTGACCCGTCCGGACGCGGGCACCATCGAGTTCGAGGGGCGCGTCCGGGAGTGGCGCGAACGGGGCCGATCCGCGCGGCTACGGCGGGCCAAGGAAGTCCAGATGGTCTTCCAGGACCCGTACGGCTCACTGGACCGGCGGCTGACCGTCGAGGCCGCTCTGCGCGACGTCCTGCGCCGACACCAGGTGGACAGCTCCGCAGTCGACGCGCGGATCGCCGAGCTGATGGACTCGGTCGGGCTGGAGTCGCGGCTGCTCGCGTCCCGCCCACACCAGCTCAGCGGTGGCCAACGGCAGCGGGTCGCGATCGCGAAGGCGCTCGCTGTCGAGCCGGCGGTGCTCGTCCTCGACGAGGTGACATCGGCGTTGGACGTGTCGGTGCAGGCACAGATCCTGGCTCTGCTCACGGATATCCGGGCGCGTACCGGGGTCAGCCTGATCTTCGTCTCGCACGACCTCGCCGTGGTCGGCAAGGTGACCGACTCCATCCTGGTGATGTACCGGGGACAAGCTGTCGAACAGGGACCGACGGCCGACGTGCTCCGCCGGCCACAGCATCCGTACACCGAGATGCTTCTGTCGTCCGCGCCCGGGCCCGGCTGGCGTCCCGAGCGGGTTGCCGAACTGCGCGCCGCGTTCGCAGTAGTTCACGATCGATGAGAAAGGCTGACATGACCAGCGTGCTCTACACCCACGGCTCCACGCCGGTCGTCGCGTCCCAGGTGGACCAACGGCTGCACTACTGCCTCCACGTCCCGCTCGACCTGCCGAGCGACAGGTTGGCCCCGCTCGTGGTGATCCAGCACGGCACCGGCCGTACGGCGCAGAAGTACCGGACCGCGATGCGCGACTTCGCTGACCAGCACGGCGCCGTGATCCTGGCGCCGATCTTCCCGGCTGGCCTGATCGACCCGGACGACGTGCACAACTTCAAGTTCATCTCCTACCGGGGCATCCGCTTCGACCACATGCTGTTGACCATCATCGACGAGGTCGCGGCCCGCTACCCGGTGGATGCCCACCGCTTCTACCTGCACGGATTCTCCGGCGGAGGCCAGTTCACCCACCGATTCCTCTTCCTGCACCCGGACCGACTCGCCGCGGCGTCGATCGGCGCGCCCGGTCGGATCACCCAGCTCGACGACTCACTGCCGTGGTGGCTGGGCACCAAGGAGTTCGAGCAGCGCTTCGGCAAGCCCATCGACCTGGCCGCGATACGACGCGTGCCCGTGCACATGGTGGTCGGCAGCGAGGACGACGATACGTTCGAGATCAACAACCCGGGCGACTCGAACTGGATGGACGGGTGTGAGAAGACCGGCCTGACGCGGATCGAGCGTCTGCAGACCCTGCGACGCAACTTCGAGGCCAATGGCATCGCCGTGAAGTTCGACCTCGTCGAGGGCGTGGGCCACCGGGGCATGGGCGTCCTGCCCACGGTGCGCCAGTTCTTCGGCGACCTGATCGCGAGGTAGCGGCTCCGGTGACAGTGAGGACGTACCGCGTCGCCGTGATCAGAGGCGACGGCATCGGCCCCGAACTGGTCGACTCGGCGCTCACGGTGCTCGACGCCGTCGCCGACTTCCCGATCGAACTCGTCGACGTCCAGGCCGGTGCCGGCGCGTACCGTGCCGAGGGCTTCGCCATGTCCGACGCCGGACTGGCCGTCATCCGGGAGGCCGACGCGACCCTCAAGGGGCCGGTCGGCCTGCCGGACGTCCGGCAGGCCGACGGCACCGAAGCCGGCCTGCTGGGTGGGATCCTGCGCAACGGCCTCGACCTGTACGCCAACGTCCGGCCGATCACCCTGCTGCCGGGCGTGCGATCGGCTCTGCGGGTCGACGACGGCATCGACTACGTGATCGTCCGGGAGAACACGGAAGGGCTCTACGCCTCGCGCGGCAAGGGTGTCGGCAACGCCCACGCGATGACCGACACCCTTCTGGTCACGCGGGCCGGCTGTGAGCGCATCGCCCACTTCGCCTTCCAGTTGGCGTCCCGCCGGTCCGGGGCGCCGGCTGATGGCGTCCGCCGGGTCACCTGCGTCGACAAGGCGAACGTGTTGCGCAGCATGTACTTCTTCCGCAGCGTGTTCCTTGAGGTCGCCGAGCAGTACCCGGACATCGAGGCCGAGTGCCTGTACGTGGACGCCGCCGCGCAGGCGCTGGTCCTGGCACCGGAGCACTTCGACGTGATCGTTACCGAGAACCTGTTCGGCGACATCCTCAGCGACCTCGGCGGCGGCACGGTCGGAGGCATCGCGCTCTGCCCCAGTGGCAACATCGGCGACTCACACGCCTACTTCGAACCGATCCACGGCAGCGCGCCCACGATCGCGGGCCAGGACCGCGCCAACCCGCTGGGTCAGATCCTGGCGACCGCCATGTTGCTCGACCATCTCGGTGAACGGGCGGCGGGCGACAGGATCCGTGGCGCGGTCCGTGCGGCACTGCGCGACGGCAGCGTCAGACTGAACCCCGACGGGACCGCGGCGAGTGGCACCAGGTCGACCACCGACGCGGTGCTCACGGCGCTGGGGTGACTCACATTCGTGCTGACACGACCCGTGCCAGCGCGGGTATCAACTGCCGGTAGCTGGCCGAGGTGAGATGCAGGCCGTCGGCCTCCAGCCCGCTTTCGCCGATGTGCGCGCCGGTCTCCAGGCTGGCCTTGGGCCCGACCGCCGCCCGTAGCACGTCCCGGTACGCGTCCAGCTCGTCATTGGTCCGCATGCCGAGGCCGGGCCGGTCCACCTCGCGGATCGACGGCGGCAGGAACGCCACCGGTCGGGCGCTGCCAAGTGCCGACAGGATCGTCGCGATGTTCGAGGTGAAGCGGTCGAGAGGTACGCGCTTCCACGGCGCGCAGTCGTTCGCGCCGAAGGACAGCACCACGACCGACCAGTTCAGCCGACCGAGGTGGGCGGCACGGGCGGCCCCGTCTGAGCTGTCCCAGCCGCCGGCGGCGCAGTTGAACACGGTCGTGTCCGGCGCGAGTTCATGCTCCAGCCGCTGGATGTGCGGCTTGGTGAAGCGTGCCAACATGCTGTCGCCGAACAGCATCACCTGGGTCATGCGTAGCCGCTCAGGCTGGACAACGCCTTGGCGCCGAGGCTGCCACGGATGTGCTGACGCAGCACCGTCGCGGCGAGGTGGCCGTCGCCGGCGATGACCGCCTCCAGCATGGCGCGATGCTCGGCCGACGTCTCGTCGCGTTCGGGCTGGTCGCGTCTGTCCCGGAGACCGACGAGGCGGTAGCGGTCGGCCTTGTCCCACAGCCCGTCGAGGGTCGCGATGAGCACCTCGTTGTGCGAAGCGGTGTAGATGGCGCGGTGGAACTCGCGGTGTGCCGCCAGATCGGCCGGGTCGGGACGGTCCGGCAGTGGCCTGAGCCGGTCGTACGCGGCACGCATCGCGGCGATGTCCGACGTGGCTCGTCGCTCCGCGGCGAGTGCGGCGGCCAGGGGGTCGAGCGCCCGGCGCATTTCCAGCAGGTCCCGGGCCTCCTCGGCGGACAGGCCGGTCACCCGTGCGTCGCGGTGGGCGTCGAGCTCGACGAGGCCTTCCGACTTGAGCCGCCGTAGCGCCTCCCGCAGGGGAGTGGTGCTGATGCCCAGCTCCCGCGCCAGGGCGGCCTGGTTGAGCACCGTGTCGGGGCCGTACACGTTGGTGAGGATCTTGTCGCGTACCAGGGCGTACGCCAAGTCGCTCTTGGTTGTGTAGATGTCGGCCACCACGCTGACGCTCCCTCCGTCGGACACAGGTTATAACCTGTTGTCTCGGTCTCACCTGGCCCAGCCCGCAACCTAGATCAAATAGGCTTCAGATTATAAGCTTCAGGTGGAGGGGGCAGGGATGTCGGAACTGGTTGTCGGGCCACACCGCTACCGGATTGCGGGGATCGCCGACCTGGTGACGTCCCGGATGCCCTACACGATCCGCATCCTGCTGGAGAACCTGCTGCGCCACAGCGATCGCGTCCCCCGCAGCCAGCTCGAAGCGGTGGTGGAGTGGGGATCGGAGCGGTCGTTCGCCACAGCGGTCGACCTGCGTCCGGCACGGGTGTTCATGCATGACACCAACGGAGTGCCCCTGTTGGCGGACATCGCGGCGATGCGGGACGTCGCCGAACGCGCCGATGCGATCAACCCTCTGATACCAACCGCGCTCGTGGTCGACCACTCGGTGATCGCGGAGGTGTTCGGCACCTCGGCGGCCTTCGAGCGCAACGTCGACGTGGAGTACGAGCGCAACGCCGAGCGCTACCGCTTCCTACGCTGGGCGCAGGCCTCGATGCGCAACCTCGATGTTGTCCCGCCGGGAAAAGGAATCATGCACCAGGTCAACCTGGAGCACCTGGCACAGGTGGTGATGACCGACGGCGACTGGGCGTTCCCCGACTTCTGCCTCGGCACCGACTCGCACACGACCATGGTGAACGGGCTCGGCGTGCTGGGGTGGGGCATCGGTGGCACTGACGCCGAGGCGGCGATGTTGGGCGAGGCCGTCACCATGCTGCTGCCGCCGGTGGTGGGCGTACGCCTGACCGGCGCGCTGCCGGTCGGCGCGACCGCGACCGACCTCGTCCTCACGATCACCGAGAAGCTGCGTGCGCACGGCGTCGTCGGCGCGTTCGTCGAGTTCCACGGCGAGGGAGTGCGTCGACTGTCGCTGCCGGACCGCGCGACCATCGCGAACATGAGCCCGGAGTTCGGGTCGACGTGCGCCTACTTCCCAATCGACGAGGAGACCATCCGGTACCTGCGGTTCACCGGTCGGCCCGCCGAGCAGGTGGCGCTCGTCGAGGCGTACGCGAAGGCGCAGAAGCTCTGGCACCAGCCGGACTCCGTCGCCGACTACACCGAGGTCGTCGAACTCGACCTGCGCAGCGTGCTGCCGTCGCTGGCCGGGCCGCGCCGGCCACAGGACAGGATCACCCTGTCCGCAGCAGCGTCGGCGCTCGACGCCGAGTTGGCATCCGAGGGTCGCTTCGGCGACGAGCACGGCGTGGTGGGCATCGCGGCCATCACGTCCTGCACGAACACCTCCAACCCGCGGCTGATGGTCACCGCAGCCCTGGTGGCGCGCAACGCCGTCGAACGCGGGCTGACGAGCAAACCGTGGGTCAAGACGACCCTGTCACCCGGTTCGCGGGTGGTGACCGACTACCTCGATGCTGCCGGGCTGTCCCCCTTCCTCCAGGAGCTGGGTTTCCACCTGACCGGGTACGGCTGCATGACGTGCATCGGCGCGTCCGGCCCGCTCGTCGGCGAACTCCAGGAGGCCGTACGGGACAAGGGCGTCACCGCGGTGTCAGTGCTGTCCGGCAACCGGAACTTCGCCGGGCGGATCAACCCTGACACCCGCCTGAACTACCTCGCCTCGCCGCCACTTGTGGTCGCGTACGCGCTCGCCGGCACCATGCGCACCGACCTGACCAGCGAACCTGTCGGTCACAGCCCGGACGGGACGCCGGTCTTCCTCAGCGACCTCTGGCCCACACCGGACGAGGTCACCACGATCATTGATTCGGTGCTGACACCGGAGATGTTCAGCCAGGCATACCGAGCCGTCTACACCGGCGACGCCCGGTGGGAGGGCCTCGGTCAGGCCGACGGCGACCGGTTTGCGTGGGATCCGGCGAGCAGCTACCTACGGCGTCCGCCCTTCGCGGATGGACCTGTCACGCACCCCGTCCCGGACATCGAAGGCGCGCGGGTCCTGGTGATGCTGGGTGACTCGACCACCACCGACCACATCTCGCCGGCGGGAGCAATCCCGGTGGACTCGCCGGCCGGCCGCTACCTCACCGACCGTGGGGTGGGGCGGTTCGCCTTCAACACGTACGCCTCCCGGCGCGGCAACCACGAGGTGATGGTCCGGGGCGCGTTCGCGAACGCCCAGCTCCGCAACCAACTCGTGCCGGGCATCGAGGGTGGCTACACGCTGAGTCTCGCCGAGGACGGGCAGGTACGCACTGTCTACGACGCCGCCATGGCGTATCGCGACGCGGGCGTGCCCCTGGTCGTGCTCGGCGGCGCGCAGTACGGCACCGGGTCCTCCCGCGACTGGGCCGCGAAGGGCCCCGCATTGTTGGGTGTTCGCGCCGTCCTGGCCGAATCGTTCGAACGCATCCACCGCGCGAACCTGATCGGGCTGGGAGTGCTGCCCCTGCAGTACCTCCCGGGCGAGAACGCTCGGACACTCGGACTGACCGGGCGCGAGGTGATCACCATCCGTGGTCTGGCGTCGATGGAATTCGCGTCGACCATCACGGTGCAGGCGGACGAGCGTGAGTTCCACGCCGTCGTCCGGCTGGACACCACCCGGGAACAGCAGATCTACCGCAGCGGGGGCATCCTGAAGCTGGTCTCGCAGCGTCTGGCCGGCACGATCTGAGCCCTCCTTGACAACCGCGGCGCCTCTCGAGTCCGGGGCGGCGCGGTGGCCGCTGTGAGCTGTCGCAGATCAATGTCGTTGCTGCCTGCGCACGGTAGGTCAGATCAGGACCGCAGCGAGAGCGCGGAACGCGTCGGCGGGGAATGTCGTGGCGTCGCCGCCGTTGAGTACCTGGATCGCCACCTCGTCCGCGCCGGCCTGGTAGTGCTTCTCCAGCCCTGCCGCGACCTTCTCGGCCGTGCCCCAGGGGATCAGGGCGTCGACGAGGCGGTCGCTGCCGCCTGCGGCGAAGTCCTCGTCGGTGAAGCCGAATCGCCGCAGGTTGTTGGTGTAGTTCGGCAGCGCGAGGTATCTGCTCGTGTACTGCCGCGCGGTGGCGCGTGCGGTGGTGGGGTCCGAGTCGAGGACCACCGCGGCCTCGGGGGCGAGCAGTCGGTCAGGCCCGAGTGCCGCTCGGGCCTCGGCGGTGTGCTCAGCAGGAACGAAGTACGGGTGCGCCCCGGCTGAACGGTCGCGGGAGAGCTCGAGCATCCGCGGGCCGAGTGCGGCCAGGACCCGCCGCTCGGGAGGGAGCCCGGCCGCGTCGAGAGCGTCGAGATACTCCACCATCTTCGAGTACGGCTTGCGATAGGTTGTGCCGCTGCCCTCCACCAGCACAGCGTGGCTGGCGCCGAGACCGAGCAGGAACCGGCCGGAATGGGCCCGCTCCGCGTCCTGGGCGAACGCCGCCACCTCGGGGGGCGACGAGTGCCAGATGCTCACAATCCCCGATGCGACCCCGATGCGCTTGGTCCCGTCCAGGATCTCCCGGAAGCGTGGGGCCACGTTCTCGCCGAAGCCGCCCGAGAACCAGAGCCGTGAATAGCCGAGCTCCTCCAACTCGGTCGCGGCATCGATGGCCGCGCCCTGGCTCTCGCTGACAAGGAAGAACGGTTGCCATACGCTGACGAGTCGTTGTGCCATACCGGAACACTACGCATCAACTCCTACAAGAGCGCGACGCCGCACCGTGGCCAGTAGTGCCTTGGCCCAGGCGGCGGACAGGCTCTTCTTCGCGCCCCGGGATCAGTTCCAGGAGCAGTTGGTGCAGCTGGGAAACCATCCGAGTTTGGTCCTCCCTTAGGGAGCTTCGCAGACGCTGTCACGGCCCGCCGTCGGCGCACACGGCGGCGGCAGCTCTGCCTGCCAGGCGTCCGGCCGCTTACGCGTTCCACCGACGGTGTGACCCCGATCTGCCGACCCGTGTTTCCGGCTCGCGATCGTGATTAGACGAGTCCGCAGACGATGTTGGCTACCTGGTCAGGCATCGACAGGAACGGCGAGTGTGACGCGTCGAGTCCTAGCACATGCGTTGGGTTGCCGGGGAAGGCCGCATCGGCGTCGGCGATGAACCGTTCCTGCACGGCGGGAGGGATCACTACGTCCCTGTCGGTCTTGATGTAGGTGCGCGGGACTGAGCCCCAGCCGTCGTCGGTGAGCGTGGTCGAGCCCAGGGCGATGCTGATTGGGGCGTCGGGACTGAGTAGCGAGATCGCCGCGTCAACCAGCATCGGGTCGACGTCGCCGTAGAAGATGTCGCGCAACACCTGACGGTAGCTGGGATCGGGCGAGCCGACATCGAGGCGCAGTGCCCCGACCGCCGCCGGATCGGCCCGCAGCGCTTGGGACAGTTCCGGGGTCTGCGCGTGCGCGAGCGCCGGGGTGTCCGACGCCGGCATGAAGGCGGCCAGGTATACCGCGCGGGAGACAAGTTCCGGCGCCTGTTGTGCCGCTCGGGTGAGCACTGTTCCCCCCATGCTGTGCGCGACAACGGTGACCGGACGCCCGCCGCCCAGGTGCTTCATCTGCTCCACCAGGAAGTCGCTGGCCTCGTCGAGGTCGATGCCGGCGACGGGGGACGGAGTGTTGACCAGCGCCTGCGGGTCGAAGGGACCGGCGGTCGCTGCGGCTGGGCGGCGGGCCCGCAGGCCGTGGCCGGGTAGGTCGATGGCGGACCCGATGCGTCCGGCACGGGCCACGTGGGTGAGAGCCTCGGTCCAGCACCAGGCGGCGTGCCAGAAGCCGTGGACGAACAGGATGGGGGTGGCGGTCATAGGAACTCCTTGTGGCGACGAAAGCACCCCAATCTGACACCTACAGTTGTACCTGTCAAGCTGGAGGTGTCAGACTGGCGGCATGTCGTTGCGCCATGCCCTGCTCGGATTGCTGGAAGACGGTCCCGCCAGTGGCTATGACCTGACCGCACGCTTCGAGAAGTCGCTGCACAAGTACGTCTGGACCGCCCGGCAAAGCCACGTCTATCCGGAGTTGAACCGGATGGCCGACGACGACCTCATCGCCGTCGGCGAGCAGGGTGCTCGTGGTCGCCGGACCTATACGATCACCGATCTGGGCCGGGCGGAACTCCGCGCCTGGCTGCTGGCCCCCGCCTCCGCCCGCGCCGTGCGCGACGAGCAAGTGCTGCGCATGTCGCTGCTGTCCACTCTCACCACCGACGAGGCACGCCAACTCGTTCGCGGCTACCTCGCCGACGCCGAGACAGGGCACGCCGAACTCATCGACATCGCCGCTGCGGCCGACGCCGAAGCGCACCCACGTGGCCGGCTGCGCTTCGGCCGACTGGCCATCGAATACGGCATCCGTAGCTACCAAGCACAGCAGGAATGGGCCCGCTGGGCCCTAGAGCAACTGGAAGCATCCGCCACAGGCGACTAAGCGCACCGGCGTACCCATGCCGGTCCTGCCGCTGATATGGCACGCCGGCCGTTCGGGCTGTCACGTAGGTGCCGCCATGCCGGGTGCCCGGCCACGATCTTCCTCACCCGGAACAGGCCTGGCATCGTTTGCTCGCGACCGGCGTTGCACCTGATCCCAGGGGGCTATTCCGCGACCGGTGTTCATCGCAGGGTGAGCGGGGTCTCGGCTTCGATGCGGGTCAGTTTCTCCGGGTTGCGGACGTAGTAGAGGCCGGTGATTCGGGCGTTCTCGAGGCGGATTGCCATGACGCCGTCGAGCTCGCCGTCCAGGCGTACGAGGAGTGCCGGGTTGCCGTTGACCACGGTCGGTTCACCGGTGAGCGTGCCTTGGACCTTGCCTAGACCACCGAAGAACATGCGGACCACCTTCTCAGCGCCGGTGATAGGGCGCAGCGCGGCCTGCTTGACGCCGCCGCCGTCGCCCACCAGGACGACGTCAGGGGCGAGTACGTCGAGGAGGCCCTGTAAGTCCCTGGTTTCGACCGCGCGCTGGAACGCACCCAGAGCCGCCCGGGTCTCGCTCGGGGAGACCACCTCGCGAGGGCGACGGGCGTCGACGTGCTGGCGGGCGCGGTGCGCGATCTGGCGCACGGCCGCTGGGCTCTTGCCGACGGCGGCCGCGATCTCGTCGTAGCCGATTCCGAAGGCCTCGCGCAGCACGAAGACGGCACGCTCGGTCGGCGAGAGCCTCTCGAGGACGATCATCAGCGCCATCGACACGCTCTCGGCGAGCTCGACGTCCTCGGCCACGTCCGGCGTGGTGAGCAGCGGCTCGGGCAGCCAGGAGCCGACATACGCCTCCCTGCGGCGCCTCATTGTGCGCAGCCGATTGAGCGACAGTCGGGTCGTGATCCGGACCAGGTAGGCGCGCTGGTCGCGCACCTGTCCGACGTCGACCTTGACCCACCGCAGCCAGGCTTCCTGGAGGACGTCTTCGGCGTCGGCCGCCGATCCGAGCATCTCGTATGCGACGGTGAAAAGCAGGTTGCGGTGGGCGACGAAAGTCTCGGTCGCCGAGTCATCGGCGTGGTCGCTCATCTCTCGATCCCTCTCCTTCACGGCCGGCCCCTGGTTGCCGAAGGCATTCAAACGTGCATCCACACAAGGTCCATTTCGTTGGTAGCCGTTCGATCTGACCACCCGTTTGCTGCGATCGAGAATGGGACACCACCCGGCACACGGCTGTGACACCCGAGCTGCCGACGATCCGTTGCTCAAAGGGCCGCCGATGAACGCATGCGTGCAGCGGCGCCCGCAATAAGGGGCGCCGCCTCACGACATGCAGCCCAGATCGACCGGACCGGCCACGAATGCCTGGCTAGGCCGCCCGTTCGGCGGTGGCCGGCGCCTCGCCGCGCTTGGCCCGCAGCAACTCCTGGCGCTCGTCATCCTTGACCCAGGTGAGCGAGCCGGGCTTGCGTGCCTCGTCCGCCAGATGCTTAAGCGTGTGCTTGCAAACGAACTCCTTAAGCTTCGCGCCCGGGCGGCCTCCGAGGTAGAACCTATTCGCGGTGTCGTCCTTGGAGGCGAACTGGAAGATGCCGGCGCGACGACCCAGGCTGATGCACTGGCCGAAAAAACCCAGGTTGATGGGCCCGGGCTGCTCACCTGCGATCCGGGCCAGCACCGTGTCGGCGGCATGTGCGCCGATCCTCGTGGCGGCCTGGCAGCTCATCCGGAACGGCAGATCCGACGGTGCCGCCGAATCACCGGCCGCGACGATACGTACGTCGTCCACGCTCGTCAACGTCTCGTCCGTGAGCAGGCGGCCCAAGGCGTCGGTGCTCAGCCCGCTGCGCGCGGCCAGGTCCGGCACGCCGAATCCGGCGGTCCAGATGGTCACCGTGCTCGGCAGCTCACGGCCGCCGCTGAGCTGCACGGCATCGCGCGTCACGGCCGTCACCTCCGTGTCGGGGCCTTCGAGTACGGTCACACCGAGTTTGGCCAGCCGCTTGGCAACCGAGCGTCGGCCCTTCGGGTGCAGGTACGGGCCGAGTACCTCGCCGCAGACCAGGGTCACTGTGTGGCCTTCCTCCGCCAGTTCGGCGGCGGTCTCGATGCCGGTCGGGCCGGCGCCGACAACCGTTACCGGGGCCATTGTGGGAGCGGCGTCGACGACCGGTCGCAGCCGTTGCGCCTCCTCCAGGCTGGCAATCGGGTAGGCGAACTCGGCCGCTCCGGGCACGCCCGGGTCGGCGCTGCCACTGCCCACCGCGTAGATCAGGTAGTCGTAGCCGATCGTGGCGCCCGTCGCCAACGTCACGCTGCGCCCGGCCGCGTCAATATCGATCACGGTGTCGACCACCAGCCGAACGGCCTCGCCCAGGACATCTGGGTAGTCGACAACCGCGTCGTCGGACCCGCCCACCAGTTGCTGTAGGCGGATCCGCTCGACGAAGGCCGGACGCGGGTTGATCAGAGTCACTGTCACGTCGTCGCGCTGCGTCAGGCGATTGGCCGCCATGACGCCGGCGTATCCGCCGCCGATCACGACGACGTCGGTGTTCCCGGTCATGTTGTCTCCTTCGTTTCGAGAGCTTCGGCCTCAGCGGGCTCGTTCAGCCGGTGAAGGCCTCGGGACCAAAGCGGCCCCACCCGATGAATGCTGCGAGCACGAGATAGATCGAGACCACCACCACGACCTTGGTGCCGTCGTGGTAGCGCACATGGGTGATTACCGCGCCGGCCATCAGCAAGACCATGCAGACAGCAGTCACCGGTACCAGGACCGGTGCGATGTCGACCACGGCGGGCAGGATCAGGCCAACCGCGGCCAGGAGTTCGAGAACCCCGAGGGCCCTGACGAAGCCAGGGCTGACATCCTTGACCCATCCCGAGGCGACGCGCTTTTCCAGCTTCTCCTTGCGGACGAACGTCTTGCTGATGCCGCCGCCGAGGGCGACTAGGGCGAGCAGTCCGGCGGCGATCCACAGTGTGAGGTTCATAGGGTTTTCCTTTCGTTCCTACGGGCTCGGCCTCAAGACACCGCCTTTTCGGTCGTTGTGACAGCGCATGAGCCAGGTCACTTCACAGGCGTGGGATCGGGATGCGCAGCCCTCACAGTCGGCGCTGCGGTCTGGTCCCGTTCCAGTTCGGCCTGCGCGACAGCTCGGTGGGTGGGCCTTTGCTGTGGCCGGTGGGCGAGGCCTGGCCGACATGCAGCGACGAGCACGAGCCGTACGAGTTGACGACGCTGGAGGACGTCCGCGCGCGTCGACGCATCCTCGCCGCGGCGTGGCAACGGCCCAGGCCGCCGGGAACGAATTTGCTCACTCCCGATGAGAAGGTGGTCATAGACCGCGTAGATGCCGGTTACGACCCGGCGCTGCTGCCGGTGGAGCCGCTGCCGCTCATCCCGCTGGCGCAGCTCTACGCCCGGGACGTCCCTGATCTGCCCTGTCCCGATGGCACGGACATGCTTCAGGTGCTGTGGTGCCCGTTCGACGAAATCATGGACGCGCGGTCGGCGGTGCACCTATGGTGGCGGCGGTCCACAAGCGTGCGGAACATGCTGGTGCACCCGCCCGAGCCGGCCTTCGTCGGCCAGGGCTTTTACGTGCCGGAACCTTGCGTTCTGCACCCAGAGCAGGTCATCGAGTACCCCGCTTATCACGAGCTGGATGACAAGCTGGCGGAACGCATCATTTCCCGAGAAAGGGAGCTCCTCCAGTCGCCGGACGAGAAGCAACCGGGTTACCGGGGCGATCTGTAACTGAGTCGAAGCACGCTCATACCGCGGCCTGGGCTCGTCTTGACGAGGATGTTGCCCCCGGCTGGTCGAGAGCGCTTCAGGGCATCCCGCCGCCTCTATTCATGGCAGTGAAAGTACGTCATCAGGAACGGTTCAGCGCCGCGATTAACGTGCGTGAAGCCTGGTCGGCCGATCTCATGTTCTGTCCAGTGATCAATTGTTTATCGACGACCACATGGGAGGAGAATTCCGCAGCCTCCTCGAAAGCCGCTCCGAGAGATGTCAATCGGTCCTGCAAGAGGAACGGGACCGATTGATGTCTGCCGAGCAAGACTTCTTCGCGGTTCGACAATCCTGTCACTCGACGGCCTTTCACTGAAGTGTGTCCGGTGACTGGATCAGGTGAACACAGGGCTGCGACGCCGTGACATACAGCGACGACGGGCTTGTTGGCGTTCAGCGCGGTGCTGATCAGGCGCCCCGCACTCTCGTTCTCCGGAAGATCCCACATCCCGCCATGGCCTCCCGCGAAGAACAGGCCATCGAAGCGCTCGCTATCGACGGCTGTGAGCGGCATCGTGTGTTCTAGAAGGCTCTGAGCCTCTCTGTCGGCAGACAGGCGGCGCAACGCAGCGGTCTCGACACCATCTCCGAAGCTCAACGGATCGACCGGTGGTTGCCCGCCCATCGGCGACGCGACCTGGACTTCGATCCCAGCCTCAGTCAGAAGGTAGTACGGCGAGGCGAACGTCTGCAGACCCACCCCTGTCGCAATGCCGGTCCGTCCGAGCTGACCGTGCGAGGTCAGCACCAACAACACACGCAGCATCACTCATCCTCGTTACAGCAGGCAGCCGGCAACGAATCGTACGGCAGGCATGGTCGTTCTTCGGGCTGACCGCCAGGCAGGTCCGACCTTCGTCAGGAGGCGGGCTGCTGCGGGTCGCCCTCAGTCGTGAGGGCTGAGGAAGTCGGTGATGAGGGTAGCGAGCTCCTGTGGGCGTTCGGCGACCATCGCGTGGCTGGCGCCGGCGAGATGCCGCACCCGCAAAGATGAGTTGTCCACAGTGGCAAGCCGTTCGGCGGTGACCTTGCGGTACGCCTCGTACAGGCTGTGGAACGGCTGTTGTTCGGGCAGGTCCTCGGTGGCGAGGACGAGCAGCAGCGAGCAGCGGACGCCGCGGTAGGCGGGCATCAGGTCGAGGGAGTCCATGGCATCCCGGAGCTGCCGGGTGAGGTCCGGGCTGGGCCGCAGTCGGCTGCGGCCGTCGTCGCCGGGCACGAGGTTGCGTTCGAAGGCTGCCACCCAATCCTCGGCTGCGGCACCGTAGTGCTGGGCCATGGCCCGCTGCCCCGTCAGCATGGCGGCCACCTGTTCGGCGGTTAGTGGTTCGGCCATCATCGCGGCCATCCCGTCGAAGACGGCCTGCAGCTTGGCCAGCTCGGTCTCGGCCTGCTCCGGATCCAGCCCGGCGAGCTGCTCCGGACGGTTCAACGGCGGATTGCCGTCCAAGCTGACCGCACCGGGACACTCCGGGTGACGCTGGGCCCAGAGGGTGGCGAGCATGCCGCCGAGGGAGACGCCGACCACCGCTGGGGAGGTGAGGCCGAGGTGGTCGGCGACGGCGGCCAGGTCGGCCAGTACGTCGTCCCAGCGCCACGGGCCGTCTCCGGACCGGCCGTGACCGCGCAGGTCGGCGGTGACCACCCGGTGGGTCGGGCGCAGGTGCTCGGCGAGGGTGGTCATCTGGGCGAGGTTGCCGCCGGCGCCGTGAAGGAGCAGCAGCGGTTGTCCGGCTCCGCCGAAGTCGCGGATCGCGACGGGCACGGTCGGGGAGTCGATGATGGTCTCAGACACGTCGGGTTCCCTCCTTGAGCAGTCGGTCGCGTACGGAGGCGGAGCGCACGCCGCCTTCGGGGTGCCGGGCGAGCTTGTCGCGGGAGACCAGGTCGTGGACGCCCTGGCGGGTGATGCCGAGCATGGCGCCGGCCACCGTGTACGACACGGATTCGGCGGTCGGGTGGCCGACCCGTCGCGCAACGGCCTGGCCGAAAGGGCTGCGCCACCAGTCGAGGGGTGGGTCGAACAGTCCGTCCCCTGGGTAGAGGGTGGCGATCGCGCGCATGACCACGCTGACGGCGGCCCGGTCGTCGCCGCTGACGATCGTGGTGGCCCAGGATCGGGCCCGTTTCCGAATGGCGGCGCGCAGCGGGTCGATGGCGTCGTGGCTGTCGACCAGGATTTCGAGAGGGTCGAGCAGGCGGATGTCGATCAACCGGATGAGCTGCTCGGTCAGTTCCTCGGGGGAGGGCTGCCGGGGTTACTCCGGTGGGGCTGCGGCTCGGCAGACCGCCCCGATCGGCGGAAGCTTCCGGTCGATCAGGTATCGGTCGACGTAGCTGGTGGTGCATGCGGTACGGAGATACGCCGCGTGGCCCCAGCCCTGGTAGGTGACGAGCCGGCCCCTGGCTCCCAACTGGTCCGCGACGTTCCGCGCCCAGTTGTAAGGAGTGGCCGGATCGTGCTGACCGTTGATCAGTAGCAGCGGCACCGAGGTGTTTACCCGCAGCCGGTGTTGTGGATTGTTGACCTTGCCCTTCCACCCGAGGCACACCATGGTGGGCGCGATAGCGCCGGTCGAGATGCGTAGGCGCGGCGCCACCGCCAGCGATTTGTCGAGGTACCGGGCCATCTGGGGGTAGCCGTCGATGGGCAGCGACCAGTCTCCGCAGACCACCGGTAGGGGCAGTTGGACCACCTCATCGGTTGCCGACGCTGGCGTTGCCGGCGTTGTCGCGCCGGGTGCGGACCTGTCCAACGAGTCGAGCCAACTGGCCAAACCCGACCAGTCGGGGTCGTAGAACTCGTTGAATGCTTTGTCGCTGAGATCGAACCAGGTCAGCCTCCTGCCGTTGGCCGGATCCACCAGGGTGCCGGTCGCAGCGCGGCGCATCAGGTCATCGAAGACTGCACCCACGCTCTGGCCATGCAGCGCACAAGCCTCGCTCCGCTCGCACCACGCGGCGAACTCATCGAAGGAGTCCTCGACGGCAGCCGCTTGATCGACCAGGAACGGTTTGGTGCTCAGGCTGTGGTCCATGACGCTGTCGAGTGCCAGGGCCCGGACCCGATGGGGGAACTTTTCGGCGTACACCTGGCCGATCAGCGTGCCGTAGGACACGCCGTGGTAGCTGATCTGCCGGACTCCGAGGGCGGCTCGAATGGCGTCCATGTCGTAGGCCACGCTGATGGTGTCAGCGTGGTCGAACAGCGGTCCGGTACGTGCCCGGCAATCGTCGTACAGTCGCTGGTTGTAGGCGATCTGATGCTCGTACTCCGCCTGGTTGCTGATTATGGGGAAGGGCATCTCGGCCAGTAGGGAGGCCGAGCAGACCGCCGGGCTGCTGCGGGCGACGCCACGCGGGTCGAAGCCGACGATATCGAACCTTCGGCGGATCTCGGGGCTGAAGTTCTTGTCCGCCTCGAGTACGTAGTCGACCCCGGACAGGCCGGGGCCGCCCGTGCCGACGAGCAACGGGCCGACTCGCGCTGCTGGGTCGGTCGCGACCTGTTTGACGATCGCCAATGGGAATGTCGCCGCGTGCGGGCGGGCCCAGTCGATCGGGAGATCGAGCGTGGCGCAGCGCATGCCTCTGTCTTCAAGGTGTTGCGGGCATGGATTCCAGGCGATCGGGGCGGCCCGCCAGCCGTTGGGACCGTTTCCGTTTGCCGGGCTTGGCTCCGCGCCCGCGGGGTTGGCCATGGGAGCGAGCAACGCCATGACGACGGCTCCCACACCTACAGCAGCACGGATGGCATTTGGCATGAAAGGCAACTCCATTCGCCGATGGGATGAGCTGCCGCAATTCGAGCACGGGCCGAGTTCGACCAGAATGGATCGTTGACGGTTCCAGGGTGATCTCCGGGAAACCCCCGACGGGATACGTCGCTACCTTTCGAGAACATCCCTGATGGTGCACGGCGGCAGCGGGCGGGCGACGCTCCTCGATCCGCCCTCCCGCACCGCAATGGCCGGTGCTGGCCCGAACAAGTGAAGGCGGCGGGCCCTCCGTGTCAGGGCGGAGTGCGGAGGGCGGCGCGGCAGCAGAGGGCAGTCTGGTTTGCCTGACGAGCCTGTTTCGCCACCTTCGCCGCCATCTTGGAAGGTCATCAGTTCGCTGCGCCTGCCGCCGCCGGCAGCAGCTGCCGTGCGGAGCTTGCGATCCATATGCGACAGATCGGCGTTGACAGACGCCCGCATGATCAGTTGAATCGTCAGCAACGCCAACTCCTCGGCGTTCGACACGATCGAGCCCAGTCGGTGGTCCTGATGAGACACCGGTTCGCCGGAGTGATTCCACACTCGAGGCAGGGCTGATCCTGAGCCACTCCGGAGTCCTAGCCGTGGTCTTGCGTACCCTTGCCCGCTGTCTCGTCGGCGGCACCACCGCGCTCACTGCCGCCATCGCTGTTGGCGTAGCCGCACACGCCGACGCCGCCACTACCCCTGCCGCGGCGGCTGTGTTCACACTGCCGCCAGTCAACGCCAAGTTCGACTACCAAATCGGCAAGGCCTACACTCCGCCGACCGGTGTCACGGTGGTCAGCCGTGACCGCGAGGCAGCACCGGCCGCCGGCCTCTACAACATCTGCTACGTCAACGCCTTCCAGGTGCAGCCCGGGGAGGTTACCTGGTGGCAGCAGAACCACGACGACCTGCTGCTGCGCGACTCCTCCGGCGAATACGTCGTCGACGGCGACTGGAACGAAATCCTGCTCGACATCTCTACCGCCGCGAAGCGCACCGCGGTCGCCGGGATCGTCAACGCCTGGATCGACGGCTGCGCCGCCGACGGCTTCCAGGCAGTCGAGCCCGACAACATCGACTCTTACGACCGCTCCGAGGACCTGCTCAGCATCACCAACGCCATCGACTACCTGAAGCTGCTGGCTCCCCACGCACACGCCGCCGGACTCGCCATCGGCCAGAAAAACACCACCGAACTCAGGGCCAGGGGCAAGGCGGCCGGTCTCGACTTCGCGATCGCAGAGGAATGCGGCCGCTACAACGAGTGCGGCGATTACACCGACGTGTACGGCAACAACGTTATCGACATCGAGTACACGGACAACGCCTACACCAAGGCATGCGCAGCGGTAGGCGCGACTGTGTCAGTGGTCCGTCGCGATGTAAATGTCACCGCGCCGGGTAGCTCCAAGTATATCTACAACGCCTGCTAGGGCCGGTTTCATAAGGGCGGTCGAGCCGAGGCGGAGTCCGGGCTGCGGTCCGGCAAGGTGCGGTTTCGTTCGGATACCGGTGTTGTATCCGGACGAAACCGCAACGCCGCCGGTCGTCGTCCGGGCCCGCCGCAGGCCGGCCAGTTGACGCCTGGGCCAGTATCCCGAGGCCACCGAGTGCTACCGACAGGCCCTGTCGCTCTGGCGCGAGGCGGGCGACGTAGCGATGCCTGCTGCCGCCCCAGGCCGGTCTCCTCCACCTAGTTGCCCCTCCTCCTACCAGGGGAGAGGGCCATCAGCGTCGAAATAGCCTCCGGTGGGGCCGTCGGGGCCCACCTGCGCCATGCGGACGATGATCTCGGCGCCCTGCTCGACAGTCTGGATACCGGTGTTCCCGTTCAGATCGGTCTTGGTGAAGCCAGGCTCGACCGCGTTGATCCGCATGTTCGGGAACGCCTTCGCGTACTGCACGGTGATCATGTTGACGGCGGCCTTCGACGCCGGGTAGGCGATCCCCGGGTAGGCGTACGTCGGGGTGCCCGCGTCGGTGACCCGGGCCAGCGAGGCCAGGCCGCTGCTGAGATTCACAATGACCGGGGCGGCCGAACGCTGCAGCAACGGCAGGAACGCGTGGGTGACACGGACCGTGCCGAAGACGTTCGTCTCGAAAGTCTCCCGCATCATGTCGGCGGTCACGTCCGCGGCGCCGATCACGATGTTGCCGGCACCCCTTGCCTCGATGCCCGCGTTGTTGATCAGTGTGTCCAGCCCCCCACCAGCCTCGATAGCCTTCGCTGCGGCCTGCACGGACGCGTCGTCGGTGACGTCGAGCTGGACGGCCCGTGCGCCCAGCTGCTCGGCGGCGCGGCGCCCGCGTTCGGCGTCCCGGCTGCCGACATAGACGGTGTGGCCTGCGGCGATGAGTCGACGGGCGGTCTCGAAGCCGAGTCCCTTGTTCGCACCGGTGATCAGTGTTGTTGTCATGCCTCCAGGCTCCAGCCGGTCGGTGCGGTTGGCCAGTCGTCCCTTCTTCCTGGGACCGCCAGTACCAGGCAACACCACAACTGAGCGGTGCACACTGGTGAGCATGTCGACGACGGAATTCGGGCAGGCGGTGCACCGCTGGCGCGACCGCGTCTCGCCCGAGGCCGTCGGGCTGCCCGCCGGCAGGGACCGACGTACGGCCGGACTGCGCCGTGAGGAGCTTGCCCTGCTGGCCGGGATCTCCGTCGACTACATCACCCGCCTCGAACAGGGCCGCGCGTCCAATCCGTCGGCGCAGGTCGTCGAAGCCCTGGCCAGGGCCTTGCGGCTGTCGGCAACCGAGCGCGCACACCTGTTCCGGCTGGCCGGGCTGGCACCGCCGGGTCCGGAAACGGTACCCGCCTACATCACCCCGAGCGTCCAGCGGCTGCTGGACAGGCTGACCGGGACACCCGTCGGGGTCTACGACGCGTCCTGGACTCTGCTTGTGGCCAATCCGCCGTACGCGGCGTTGATGGGTGATCCGTCCGGATGGCGTGGCAACCAGCGCAACGCGGTGTGGCGGCATTTTCTCGGCCCGGGTACCCGAGCCCGCCACACCCCGCAGTCCCTGCGAGCGTTCGAGACGGCGCTGGTTGCCGACCTGCGTGCGGCCGCAGGCTGCTATCCGGCCGACCAGCAGCTACGGCAACTGGTCGCGGAGTTGAGCGCGAACAACGATCGGTTCGCGAAGTTGTGGGATTCCGGCACTGTTGGCCGTCATGAAGCCGCACGCAAGACCATCGACCATCCGCACGTGGGCCCCCTGACGCTGGACTGCGACGTGCTCACTGTGGCGGGCAGCGATCTGCGCATCATGATCTACACGGCCGAGCCCGGGACCGAGGACGCCGACCGTCTCGCCCTGCTCACCGTGCTCGGCACCCAGGCACTGGTCGGATAGCTGGCCCGCGCATGCCGGGAGGCCGGCTGACGGGTACGCCCGGCGCCGTCATCCGTCAGCGGCCCTGCAGGCGCTTCACGTTGTCGCCGAAGGTCCACCCCTTCGACCCGTCCCAGTTCGCCGACCAGGTCATCAGGCCCTTGATGCCGGGCACGGAGTTCCAGGCCTGCGTGACCAACGACGTCGACATGTAGCCGCCGCCCGCCCCGTTCTGCGCCGGCAGGCCCGGGACCTGCTTGTCGTACGGCACGCGGATGGTGGTGCCCTGGATGGTGAGGCCGTTGTTCAGGCACTGCGTCTGCACCGTGAAGCCCTGCACTGTGCCCGCCGGGTACGAGTCGCCGGCGCAGCCGTACATGCTGCCGTTGTAGTACTGCATGTTCAGCCACCAGAGCCGGCCGTTGTCCACGTACTTCTTGATGATCGGCAGGTACGAGCCCCAGATCGAGCCGTAGACCACACTGCCGCCGGTGACGTAGGCCGTCTCCGGTGCCATGGTCAGGCCGAAGTTCGACGGCATCCGGGCCAGCAAGCCGTCGATGATCCGGATCAGGTTGGCCTGCGACGTCGACAGGGTGTTGATGTTGCCGCTGCCGGTCAGGCCGGTCTCGATGTCGATGTCGATGCCGTCGAAGTGGTAGGCCGTCAGGATCGGCACGATCGTCGCGATGAACCGGTCGGCGACAGCGGTGGAGCTCAGGTCGATGCCCGCAGCGGCCCCGCGTCGCTGGTGCGGAGCTGGTCGAGTTGGTCGCCGGTGAGCGCCTGCCGATAGAGCCGGAACTCGTCGATGCCGCCGGTGAAGGAGTCGCTGGCGGTGCTGTCCGGCTTGGCACCGATGCGTAGCCCCTCGGCGACGTTCGGCGAGAGATCGGTGACCGGGCCCGCGACCCCGGTGCCGGTGGCGGTGGCCCCGCCGTCAACCGTGAGTTGGATCCGATCGCCCGTTCGGACCAGGGAGAGGTGGTGCCAGGTGTCGTTGCCGAAGGCGACCGTGGCGGAGGTGTCCGGCAGCCCGACGGTCACCTGGCCGCTCATGCCCTGCACCACGGCGAGCAGGCGGTCCTCGGCGGGCTTGGCGCGCAGCCAGACCTGTGGCTTGTCGGCACCGACGCCGTAACCCCAGAAGAGCACCTGCGGTGGGCTGGTGCCGGTGGCGGCGTACCGGAACCAGGTGGAGAAGGTGAAGTCGTCCGCACCGGGGTCGAGCGAGCTGGCGTACGGCAGGTCGACGAAGTCCCCGGCGCCGTCCAGGGCGAGTCCCTGATCGAATCGGCCGCCGCGCAGCGTCGCGTTGCCGTGCAGGTAGGCGTCGTTGGCCTGGGCGGTCGCGTCCGGGGTGGTGGCACCAGCGGCGGGGACGGGCTGCCCGGAGACCTTGCCGGTGAAGGCGCCGGGCAGTCCGATCTGGGCCGGGGTGAACCGGTTGAACCGGATCTCGTCGTTGGACGAGCTGGCCCCGCCCTCGTACAGCAGGCCGATCTCGCCGTCGGTGAGTTCCGCGAGGTCGGAATAGCTCGCCCGACTGTTGGTGAGCAAACCCTTGGTGGGGCTCTTCCAGGTGAGCCCCTGGTCCGTCGAGTAGCGGATCCGCATGATTTTGCGGTCCGCCGGGTCGGCCGGGCCCGAGAAGATCAGAGTGTCACCCGACGATTTCTGGTACGTCTGGCGAAGAGTGAGAACCGCGCCCTGGACATCCGGTGTGACCAGGGAGGATATGACAGCGGAGGCGGGCATGGTGGTGCCACCGTCGGTGCTCACCGCCCTGGTGCGGTGATTGGCGGCGCCGCCGATGTTGTTGCGCGCCGCCGCGTAGACGCTGCCGTCGGGCAGCTCGGCGACCGACACCTCGCCCGGCTGTAGCACCCCGGCGACAAACGAGTTGGCGGCCTGGCTCGCCTGCCAGGTGTCGCCGTGGTCGTCGCTGTAGAGCACCCCGGTGTAGCTCGTACTGGCGTTGGGAACCTGATGCGCGCCCACCACCAGCCGACCCGCGTACGCGCCTCTGGTGAGCTGGATGCCGTGCGAGGGACCGGAGGCGAACCAGCCGTTGTTGGCACCCGTGAAGGTCGCGCCGAGCGGCTTCGCCGCGCTCCAGGTGACACCGTCGTCGTCGCTGTGCTGGATCCAGGGCAGACGCTGACCGGTCGGGGTGGCCTCGTTGGATGTGGTGACGAGCAGGACCCGGCCGGTGATCTCGTCGACCACCGGAGCCGGGTTGCCCCGGGTGAACGGGGCGTGTGGATCGGAGTCCGTGCCGGCAAGCACCACCTGGATCGGACCCCAGCTGCGGCCACCGTTGGTGGAGCGGCGCGACACGAGGTCGATGTCACCTCGGTCGGCGCAGCTCGGCGACTTGCGGGCCTCGGCGAAGGCGAGCAGGCTGCCGGTTTTGGTTCGCACCAGCGCGGGGATGCGGAAGCAGCCGTACCCGGCCGTCGCGGTCCTGAACAGCACCTGTTCGGTGCCGACCGCCGCCGCCGACGAGGACACCGTGCCGCTCGCGTGGGCGGTGGACGGAACAGTCAGTGTCGCCGACAGGCCCAGGGCCACCGCGGCGGCAAGGAGACGACGGAGGAGAGCGGGCAGGCTCTCCGCTTCGGCATCGTGAGAGTCCACAGGGGATCGGTTAGGCACGATGATCAACCTAGTGCAACGCGACGGCGGCGCAGGCGAGCCGCATGGCCCCAGCATCCGGGGTTTCATGGCACTACTACGACGAGATCTCCCGTGTCCACGGGGCGACGAGGCGTTCGAGGCCGGCCATCAGGTAGAAGAGCAGCGTGCCCATGAGTGCGAGCAGGGTCAGCGCTGCGAACGCGAGCGGAGTGTCGGCGGACTGGCCGGAGCTGGCGATCACCGCACCGAGCCCGGCCTCGGGGTTGATCACCTCGCCGATGGTCGCGCCGATGATGGCCAGCGAGGTCGCGACCTTCAGTCCGACGAAGACCTGCGGCAGGGCCCACGGGAGTCGAACCTTCACGAAGGTCTGCCACCACGAGGCGGAGAGGGAGCGGGCGAGTTCGCCGAGTTCGTTCGGGGTCGAGGTCAGCCCGGCCATGGTCGAGACCAGGACCGGAAAGAAGCAGAGCAGCACGACCATCACGACTTTGGTTTCGTAGCCGAACCCGATCCAGACCAGGAGCAGCGGCGCGAGCGCCACCTTTGGCACCGCGTTGACTCCGGCGATCATGGGGAGGGCCATCCGCTCGACCGTCCGGGACGCGGCGAGCAGGACGGCGAGCAGGAGCCCACCCACGGTCGCGATCCCGAACCCGATCACCGTCTCCAGGAAGGTGACCAAGGTCTGCTCGGCGAGGTAGCCGGGGAGCCGGACAAACGCGTCGACCACGTCTGGGGGTGCGGGCAGGAAGAACGGCTCGATGTCGAAGGCCCAGGTGGCCAGCCACCAGAGCGCGATCGTGAGCACCGCACCGAAGGTGGGCAGCCCGACGTGCGGCCAGCGTTGTGACGGCGAGAAACTGTCAGTCACGATGATCTTCCCGATGTTCGAGAGCGGGCCGCACAGTCGCGGCCCACATTCGGTGGCTCCGTGGGTGGTGCCCTGCGTCAGGGCTTCTTCACGAACCTCAGGTCGACGACCTCTTCCGGGGTCAGGCCGGACGGAATCAGATTGGCGGCCCGGAGGACGGAGATGGTCTGAGCCACCTGCTCCTCAGCCATAAAGCCGATCGGGGCACCCTTCGTGGGGCGAACGTGCGGGGACATCGCATCGATCTCACCCTTGCCGGCCGCCACGGTATAGGTGGGCTTCGCCTTGTTGAGGATCGCCGCGGCCTCCTCCGGGTGCTCGATGCTGTACTGCAGGCCCTTGAGCACCGCGTTGGTGAATCGCTGCACCAGGTCCGGGTCCTTCGCGATGAGCGAGGGAGTGGTGATGATCGCGTTGCCGAAAAGGTCCCGCAGGTAGTCGCTGTAGGGCAGCACCACAACCTCCTTCTTGGAGGCGGTCTGCAACGCGCCGCGGCTGAGCAGGAACGTACCCAGCGCGTCGACCTGCCGGCTCGCCATGAGTCCGTTGAGTGCCGTGGTCTGGACGCCCTCGATCTTCACCGTCTTCGGGTCGAACCCAGCCAGCCGAGCGTAGGCCGGGAAGAGTAGCTCGGTCACCGACCCGGCGCCGGTCGCCAGCGTCTTACCCTGCAGGTCCTTCGGGGTGGTGATGTTGGTGTCCGCGGTCGTCATCACCGAGATCAGCGTCTGCTGGTGTACGGCGGCGATGGCCCGCCAGTCGGTGAACTCACCCTTACCGGCCTGGATCACGGCACCGGTGAAGTCGAGCGCGGCGAACTGGACCTGACCGGCCTTGAGGGCCGTCAGGTTCTGCTGGTTGCCAGCGCCCTCCTTGATGTCGACCTCGATGCCGACCTCGGCGAAATAGCCCTTCTCCTTCGCCACCCACGCGAACGCGTCTCGACCCACAGCGCCGAAGGCGGTGATGTAAGCGACCTTGTCGGTCCCCTTGGCGGCTGGGTCACCGCTCTTGTCGTCGGAGCCGCTGCAACCGGTCACGGCAAGAGCCGCGGCCAGCAACGTCGCCACCAGCGCGCGAGGGCGCTTGACCATGTGATACCTCCAGGTTGATAAGTCTCGGGGGTGACGAGGGCGCACTCATGCCGACGCTGATCGCATGGGTCGGGCTGTTCACATCGCTCTCGCCGATCAAGGATCGTAGATGATGTTGCTACGGCTGTCACCGGACTGATTCGCCCATTTCGGTATGTCGATCTAGCGAAGGAGGCGTTTTCGCAGCTCACTTGCTATCGACAATGGACACCCGAGGCATGATCATGTTACCGGTCAATGATGGGCATCGAGGCGGTAGAAGCCAGTTGCCGAGTAGTCCGTTCGAAGGAGCACGATGTCTGATCACCCTGTCCCGTCCGCCCGCGCCCGCGCCCTGGTCCGCGGTGCCTACGACACGCACGTACACGTTGCCCCCGACGTGATGGCGCGGCGGATCGACGACGTCGATCTGGCGTACCGGTGCGCCGAGGTCGGGCTCGCCGGCTTCGTCCTCAAGTCCCATTACGTGGCCACGGCCGAGCGGGCAGCGGTCGTCCGTAAGGTGGTCCCCGACGTCGACGCGCTCGGCGCAATCACTCTCAACGGCGCCATGGGCGGCATCAACCCGGTCGCCGTCGAGGTCGCCGCACGGCAGGGCGCGCGGATCGTCTGGATGCCCACAGTGGACTCGGGAAACCAGCGACGCAACACCGCCACCGATCTGCCGGGTGCCACGCCGGCCATGTGGGGGGCGTTCCAAGCCGACCTGCACAGCCAGGGCATCGTGCCGGAGCCGGTCGAGGTCGTCGACGACGAGGGGCACGTCCTCGAGCGGGTACGCCAGGTGCTGCGGGTGATCGCCCGGCATGACATCGCGCTCGCCACCGGCCACCTGAGCGGCGTCGAGATCGTCAGCCTCGTCCGGGCCGCCCGCCAAGAAGGGGTACGCCGAATCGTGGTCACCCATCCCGAGTTCACCTCGCAGCGGCTGCCGGCTGAGCAGCAGCGGGAGCTGGTCGAGGCTGGTGCCCTGATGGAGCGCTGCTTCACCACCCCGCACTCGGGCAAGGTCGCCTGGGCGGAGCTGTTCGCCACCATCCGGGCGGTCGGCGTGGCGCACTCCATCCTCTCCAGCGACCTTGGGCAACCCTTCAACCCGCCGGTCGAGGACGGTCTGGCGCTCTTCGCCGACCGCCTGCTCGACGCCGGCTTCACCGATGAGGAGATCCACGTCATGGCGGTGGTCAACTCGCGTCGTCTGGCGACGCCGAAGGCGACGGTGCCAGCATGAGCGCACGGCGGATGCTCGTGGTGGGTGCCCACTCGGCGGACTTCGTCTGGCGGGCCGCGGGAGCGATCGCCAAGCACACCGCGGCCGGTGGTGAGGCCGTCGTGCTGGCGCTCTCCTACGGGGAGCGGGGCGAGTCCGGTGAGCTCTGGAAGGACCCGAACCAGACGGTGGAGAACGTCAAGCGGCTGCGGCACGCGGAAGCAGAGCAAGCCGCTGCTGCGGTCGGCGCCCGTTTGGAGGCGTTCGATCTGGGCGACTACCCATTGCGGATCAGGGACGAGGCCATCGACCGGCTGGCCGCGCTGATGCGGGAGTACGCCCCGCACGTGGTGCTCACCCACCCGGACCGCGACCCGTTCAACCCGGATCACCCGGTGGCACACACCGCGGTGGCGACCGCCCGGCAGCTCACCGCGGGAGCCGGGGTGTCCAGCGGCTTCCGGACCGCCCCGCCCTCGGAGTTCCTGGTCTTCGAACCGCACCAGCCCGAGCTGTGCGGGTTCGTCCCCACCGTCTTCGTCGACATCACCGATGTGATGCCGGCCAAGCAGGAGGCGATGGCGGCGATGGGCGCCCAGGGCTACCTGCGTGAGTACTACACGCAGCGGGCCGATCAGCGTGGTAACCACGCCCGCCGGGTGACCGGCGATGCCGCCATCCGGCAGGCGGAGGCGTTTCAGCGATTGATCCCGAACGTGGTGGGGGCACTGTGAGCGAGCTTCGCGACGCGGCGGCCGTCGGGCCGGGCGTGATCGACACGTTGACTGCCGGCGGGGTGGCCGCCGTCTTCGAGGCCGCTGGCCGGCGTGGCCTGATCGACGTCGATCTTGTCCAGGTCGTTCCGGGCACCCGGGTCGCCGGTGTGGCACGGACCGTCCGCTGCGGCCAGGACGACAACCGGGCCGTGCACGAGGCGATGACGTTGGTGCGCCCCGGCGAGGTGCTCGTGCTCACCATGCCCGAGCCCGCCCCGGTCGCCCTGATCGGCGAGCTGCTGGCCACCCAGGCGAAGGTCGCTGGCGCGGCTGGCCTGCTGGTGGACGCCGCGGTGCGCGACGTGGACGAGCTGCGGGAACTCGGGCTGCCCATCTGGGCCCGGTGGCTCCGGGTGCGAGGAGCGACCAAGCGCGAGCGGGGCTCGCTCGACGTCTCGGTGCGGGTGGGTGGGGCGACCGTCGACCCGGGTGACGTCGTGGTCCTCGACGCCGACGGTGCCGTGGTCGTGGCGCGGGGGAGTGCGGCCGAGGTAGCCACCGCGACGAGGAGTCGGATGGAGAAGGAGACCCGGCTGCGGGCCCGGCTGGATGCCGGTGAGTTCAGCTACGACCTGCACGGGTTGCGGGCGCAGGACGAGTCCGCAGGCAGCCACTGACTTGGACTATGTGTCGCGTCGGTGGAAGGTGAAAGCGGCGAGCGTTAGGGCGGAGAGTGTCCAGATGATCGTTGCCGGGGCGCCGCGGGACGGGTCGAGGGCGGCGGTGTCCGGCAGGTAGGCGGCGCTGCTGGCGGACCAGGCGCGCAGTAGCGGACCCGCGATGAAGTACAGACCGAGCAACAGGATCACGGCGGACACTGCGCGGCGGACGACGCTGGCGACTGCCGCCCCGAACAGCGTGGTGAGCGTCAGGTACCCGGCCGCGGCGGGCGTCCAGGTGGCTCCGCCAGCCGGCAGGGTGCTGGTGATCGCCGTCGCGGCGGCCAACGGGAGCGTCAGAGCGGCCAGCGCAAGGGCTTTCGCCGCCTGCAGTGGCAGGCGCCGGGGCATCGCGAGCAGTGTGGTGCGGATCTGGCCGCCCTCCTCGTACTCGGATGCGGCCGCCAGTACGCCGAGCACCAGAAAGCCGGCCTGGGCGTAGCCGAGCGGGACCAGGGCCGCGTTGTCACCGAGCGGCTCACCGGGGGACTCGGCCGCGCTGTCCGCGTAGGTCAGCACCAGGTTGGCGGTCCAGGTCAGCAGTGCGGTCAGGCGCAGCGACGGCAGGGTCAGCAGCTTGCGTAGTTCCGCGCGGGCGGCGTTCACACGTCCCGCCGGTGAAACAGGACCGCGCCGACCGCGAGTAGCGCCACGACCCAGGCGGTCATCACCAGTCCGGCGGTCACCGGAGCGATCTCAACGGGGAAGTCCCCGCTGCGGAGGAACATCTGCGTCCCGGCGATGTCCGGCAGGTAGACGGCGAGGCTGGTGACCTTCGTCAGCAGGTACGACACGGAAACGACGGAGCTGTTGATGATCAGCAGCGTGAGCGGCACGATGCCGCTGCGAGTGATCAGCGTGATCGCGTACGCCAGTAGTGTGGTCAGCGTCCAGTAGAAGATGGCCGCGGCCACTCGGGCCAGGGCGGGTGCCGGCGCGTGTTCGCCGTGCAGCACCTGGGTGAGGGTGAGTGTGGCGGCTGCGGTGACCGCTGCCTGTGCCACGACGACCAGCACGAGTGCGGTGGTCTTCGCCATGAGCAGACGCACCCGGTCGGGAGTTGCGGCGAGCGTCGCGGTGAACTGGCAGGCGCCGGGGGTGTCCTGACCAGTGGCCGTGTATTCGCTGCTCACCACGATCACGCCGAGGACCATCGGACCGATCAGGCCGATACCCAAGTCGCGTAGGCCCAGGTCGGACGTGTCGGTGAGGGTGCCTGCGGCCATCGCACGGCGGGTGTATGGCGCGTTCAGGAGGACGACCACGGGTGCTACCAGCGTGCCCAGCACCAGGCCGACCCATGCGGTGGGCAGGCCGAGCAGCTTACGGAGTTCGGCGCGGACCAGGCTCACCACGGGCCACCCGCCTCGGTGGCGGTCAGCGCGAAGAAGGCGTCCTCAAGCGTGCGATGACCGCCGGTGACGTCGGCGAGTCTGCCTTGGATCACGATCCGGCCCTTGTCGATCACGATGACGTCGTCGGCGATCTCGGCCAATTCGCCCATCAGGTGGCTGGAGAGGAGGACCGTGCGGCCCTGCGCGGCGCTGTCTTTGAGGAACTCGCGCATCCAGCGGATCCCGGCCGGGTCGAGGCCGTTGACCGGTTCATCCAGGACCAGCACCTCAGGGTCGCCGAGCAGGGCGGTGGCGAGCCCGAGCCGGCGGCTCATACCGAGGGAGAAACGGCCGGCGCGCTTGCGCGCGTCGCCGGTCAGGCCCACGATCTGGAGGACCTCGTCGGCGCGGGAGTCCGGCAAACCGTTGCTGGCGGCTACCCAACGCAGGTGGGCGCGGGCCGTGCGGGCCCGGTGCGCCCCGCTGCCGTCGAGCAGCGCGCCGACCGTCGTGAGCGGACGGTCCAGTTTCCGGTACGGGCGCCCGCAGATCAGTGCGGTCCCGTTCTGCGGGCGGTCCAGGCCGAGCAGGATACGTAGCGTCGACGTCTTGCCGGCTCCGTTCGGCCCGAGGAAGCCGGTGACCCGGCCGGGTCGGGCCTCGAAGCTGACGTCGTACAGGATCTGCGTCCTGCTCTTGGTCTTGCTGACGCGATCGATCGTGATCATGAGCCGAGTCAACAGGTGTTCCGGCCCTCGTACATCCGACCGTTCTCGGATTTCGACGGCCGGGTCGGTCCACGGGCCGTCAGACCCTGGTCTGAGATCTACAGTCGGGGTGGTGAACGCCCATCCGCGCCCCTCCGGGAAGTCCAAGGCCGTGCCGGTTGGTGTCGTGGTGATCAGCGTCCTGGTGATGGCCATGTGCACGGTCGGCGCGCAGGGCCCGCTCGCGGTCATACTGCCGCCGTCGATCCTCACCCGGCTCGTCGCGCACTACGTCACGGCTCCCCGGCCGGATCGGCCGACGCCGACACTGCGGCGGCTGACCAGCCGTGAGGTCGAGGTGCTGACACTGATCGGCGGCGGCTTGTCGAACGACGAGCTCGCCACTGCCCTGGTGATCTCGGTGAAGACGGTTAAGACGCACATCACGCACCTGATGGCGAAGCTGGCCGTACGGGATCGGGCACAGTTGGTGATCGCGGCGTTCGACGCAGGGCTGGTGCGGCCACGCCACTGAAACCGAGGTGGCTGGGAGCAGCCGACGAGGGCTTGGGGTGGACCTGGCAGGACGTTGTTTCGATGAATGTTGCCGTCTCCGGCGTGCCTTCGTGGCCCCGGTCGCCTGACCTGTGATGTTCCCGACAGGCGGCCGTTCTGAACCTTCCGCAGCCCCATCGCGTCGAAAGGGAGTCAACTTCCCGACCGGAGGATCAAATTGCACAGCCAGTCGCACCCCTTTTTGCCGAGTGAGTCACCTGTGGGTACCCACCAGGCCGGGTCATCGGTCATCAAGGAATTGAACGCCGTGCGACTACCGGTTCTGGGCGGAATCTGGGCGGCGGCCATTACGGTTTTCGCGTACGAGCCGGTTGCCGCGTCGATCGCGCGCGCAGCCCGCGGTGGAGGCCGTGCCAACGCCGTCGAGGAGTTGCTCGAACTGGCCATGGCTGGCGTGTTCGGCGATGACGAACAGTGGTTCCGGCTGGCTCGCGGTCCTGAGCCATCGCGGAAGTTCGGGTGGGCGAAACGGCGCGACGCCTCAACATTTCAACAGCAGGATCCGCTGCATTCGACAGCCGTCTACACCATCGTCGTTTACAGCCTGTTGCGAGTGCAGGAGTTGTCCTGCCGACGGCTCAACGAGCAGGAGCGGGAGGCCTATTGCCGGGACGCGACGCAGGGCATCGGCGCGGTGCTGGCCCCTCGCGGACGAGTTCCGCAGACCTTTAACGAACTGCGATTCCATTACAATCTGATCGTCGAACGGCAATTGAGATTCGACCGCCGTTTCACCGAACTGTATGAGAAGTCCCGCGACCAGGACCTCGCTGGCACACCGATACGGGATCTGACGGCCCTGGCCGTCCGCGCGCTTCCGCCGAGCCTCCTGGGTGCGCTCCGGTCGGCTGAGGTCCCGAGCGAACCGATGCAGACGATGACCTCTGCCGGCCGGTTCGACGTCCGAAGTGCGTGAATCAGGCGGCCACTAGTGATGGCGTCGGAACTGTCGGGGCTACTCGTTATCGTGTCGGCTGTTCCAGTCAGGCCGGGGAGCGGCACGACCTGTCCGTCGCCGGAACCCACCTCAGTCAACCCCTCAACCCCAAAGGATGTGACGTGGCCGCTGTGCGCAGCTTCGAGTTGGTCGGCGCTACCTCGGCGAAGTTCTGGGAGGTCAACCTGGATGGCGTGGAGGTGACCGTCAGGTTCGGACGGTTGGGGACCGTCGGCCAGACCCAGCGCAAGAGCTTCGACTCCGAGCAGGCTGCCGCAACCCACGTGGACAAGCTCATCGCGGAGAAGGTGAAGAAGGGATACGCCGAGTCCGCCGCATCAGCCGGGTCCGCCGCATCAGCCGGCTCCGCCGCCCCCGCCGGCAGTTCGGCTACCGACCGGAATTTCGACGGTACTGTCGGCGAGCTCGCGCCCGCGGCGCGAACCGCCTCGGCTGCCCGCGATGAGGCTCCGCCGCCGCTCGACGAGCAGACCCTTGTCGTGCCACCGAGCTGGTACCGCAGCCGGCATCCGCGTCGGGGCGGTCCGGGGGTGGCGGCGGCGCGTCTCGACCCCTCGTCCAGCGTGCAGGCCGAAGCTCTGCTGTCGCAGCACCGGGACGATATCGCGATCGCATTGACCTATCCGCAGAGCGAGCCGGAGCTGATCACGGCGGGCAAGTCGTTCCTCGCGGCCACCTCGGAGCGCACCCCGCTCGGCGCCGCCGTCGTCGCCACCGCCCTCTACGCGCACCTCGCCTGGGACTGGCGTAGTCACGACGCGCTGAAAGTGCTGCGTGACGCGTGGATCAGGGATCATGGCCTGGAGTTCGCGGTTCGCACGTTGATGGAGTTCCTCACCCTGTCGTGCGGCGGTCCGGAGCATGGTCCGAACGGGAAGATCACCATCGGCCCCCTGCGTCGTACCCCGGCACGACTCGCCCGCACGCACGGATACCACCCGGAGACCGGGCTGGCCGACCGGATCAGGGCGGTGCTCGCTGGCGCCCCCGACGATGAGTACGCCGCAACCGTCGAGATCCTCGCCGGCTACCGCGAGCATGGGGTCCAGCACCGGGTGGTCACCTCGTTCCTCGCTCCCGGCCGGACCGAGTGGGTGGACGAGGACTGCGCAGCGGTCGCCGCCCTGGCCGACAAAACACTCGCGACCAAGCTGCTGAGCTCCGTCAGCACTCCGGAACAACTCGCGCTGCTGCGCGCGCATGTCGCGCCGCACGAGGTCGTGCACTCGGCCACCATCCTCTACACCCTCGCGGAAGGGGTCGGCCCGGCGGCGGCCGAGGTGTTGGCCGAGTGGCTCGACCAGCCGTACGTCGAGGAACAGCGGCGGATGCTTGCCATCCTCGCCGTGCTCCCCAGCGACGAGGCGTTCCAGGTGCTGCTCGACCGTGCCGATGAAAAGTTCACCCCGGCGGCGATCCTCGACGCGGCCGGGCGGTTCCCGGTCCGGGCGATGCGCCTGCTCGCGGCCAGCGCGGGCAACCGGGCGTGCGCGGAGCTGCTGCGCACCCACGTCGCGTCGCAGCCCGAGGTGGCGCGGCAGCTACTGCCGTCACTGCCCGACGACGCCGCGCAGCGGGTCCGGAGCCTGTTGGAGCAGTCGGCCGTGGTCGAGGCCCCGGTCGAGGGGTTGCCACGGCTGCTGGTCGACCCACCGTGGAACCGCAAGCGGACCACCCGCAAGCCGGTTGTCGTCGCCGGGCTCAGCTGCCCCGACCAGCCGACGATCGGGTGGGAGCCCGGCGAACGGGAGTCCTGGGCCGCGCCGGAGGCGATGGCCCGTTGGCTGCACCTCGACAAGCGCTGGGACCAGCTCGCCAAACGACAGGGCGTCGGCGAGTTGCGCTTGATGGACCAGACCTCCTTCTTCACCAATGCGCCGGACGAGCTCGCCCGACCGCTGGTCGTGGCGTGGCGACTGGAGGACATTTGGGACAGCGGGTCGGTGGCGCGTGTCATCGCGGGCCGCTTCGAGCTGGACGGGCTGGGCATGGTGATCGACGCCGCCCGCCGGTCGCCGGCCGCCGCAGCCGGCGCACTGCTGCCGTACGCCAGCCCGGAGATCGCGACGCTCATGGCGAGCTGGTTCAGCCGGCTCAAATCGGTCCGGCCGGTCGCGCTGGCCTGGCTGACCCGGCATCCGGCGGCCGCGTCGCGGGCGCTCGTCCCGCTCGCGCTCGGTCCCGCCGGCACCGCACGCCGAGAGGCCGAGCAGTCCATCGTCGCGCTCGCCGCGGCGGGCCACCAGCGCGAGGTGACCACGGCTGCGGAAGGCTACGGCGCGGCGGCGGCCGAGGCGATCGAAACCCTGCTCGCGACCGATCCGCTTGAGCTGCTGCCGGCCCGGATGCCAACCCTGCCGGAGTGGGCCGAGCCGAAGGTGCTCGCCCCGGTCCTGCTCCGCGACGGCTCGGGTGCCCTGCCCGAGACAGCGGTCCGACACCTGCTCACCATGTTCGCCATCTCAACCCCGGACGCGGCGTACGCGGGTATCGCCCTGGTGCGGGAGGTCTGCGAGCCAGCCAGCCTGGCCGAGTTCGGCTGGTCGCTCTTCCAGCGTTGGCTCGATGCCGGTGCGCCGTCGAAGAACGGCTGGGCGTTTCTGGCGCTCGCGCAGGTCGGTGACGACGAGACGGTGCGCCGCCTCGCGCCGCTCATCCGGGCCTGGCCGGGCGAGGGCGGGCACACCCGGGCGGTGAGCGGTTTGGACGTGCTCGCCGCGATCGGCTCCGACCTCGCGCTGATGCATCTGAACGCCATCGCGCAGAAGGTGAAGTTCCGGGGGTTGAAGGAGCGGGCCGAGCAGAAGGTGCTCTCGGTCGCCGCCTCCTTGGAACTGACCCCGGACCAGCTCGCCGACCGGTTGGTGCCCGACTGCGGGCTCGACGCCTCCGGCAGCGCCACCCTCGACTACGGGCCGCGCCGCTTCGTGGTCGGCTTCGACGAGCAGCTCAAGCCGTACGTCTCAGACCAGGACGGAAAGCGGCGCAAGGAGCTGCCGAAGCCGGGCGTCAACGACGATCCGGAGCTGGCACCCGCGGCGTACCAGCGCTTCGCCGCGCTGAAGAAGGATGTCCGCACGATCGCTGCCGACCAGATCCGTCGACTCGAACAGGCGATGGTGCTGGGGCGACGCTGGCCGGTGGCCGAGTTCCGGCAGTATTTCCTCTCCCATCCGTTGCTCTGGCACATCGTCCGGCGGCTGGTCTGGGGCCACTACGACGAGTCCGGCACGTTCGTCGGAGCACTGCGGGTGGCCGAGGACCGGACGTTCGCCGACGGCAACGACGACCCGCTCAGCCTCACCGACGATGCGGTGGTCGGGGTCGCCCATCCGATCCACCTGGGCCAGAGCCTGCCCGGCTGGGTCGAGCTCTTCGCCGACTACGAGATCCTGCAACCGTTCCCGCAGCTCGGCCGGGAGGTCTTCGCGCTCGCCGAGGCGGAATGCGACCAGCCGAGGCTCGCCCGGTTCGAGGGGTGCACGGTGCCCACCGGCAAGCTGCTCGGTCTGGAACGACGGGGCTGGCGGCGCAGTGCCCCCGCGGACGGTGGCCACCAGGGGCGGTTGCTGCGGGGGCTCCCCGACGGCCGGGAGATGGTCGTCGACCTCGATCCCGGCATCGCGGTGGGCGCGATCGACATCTTCCCCGAGCAGACTCTCAGCACGATCTGGGTGAGTCGTACCCGGGACGGCTACTGGCGTACGAAGCCAGAGCTCCGCATCGGCGACCTCGACCAGGTCACCATCTCCGAGATCATCCGGGAACTCCGGGAGGTCACCCAATGAGCGGGCTGAACGGTGGCCAACCCGCCCCGACCGGCCAGGCGCAGCGACCCCCCGCGGAGGTGCGCTTCGCCGACGACCTGGCCCGGCTGCGCGATGACGACACCGGTGACCGGCCACCCGGCTGGGCGTTGAGCCTACGCGCGGCGCGGCGGTTCGTTCTCGGCGACGAATCCCTCGGAATTCGGCGCAAGTTCGTCGGCGACCCGTCGTTGGTCGACCGCGCCCTGGTCACCCTCGCGACCAGCCGTGGGCTGATGCTCGTCGGTGAGCCGGGCACCGCCAAGTCGCTCCTGTCCGAGCTGCTCGCCGCTGCGGTCAGCGGTGACTCCACGCTGACCATCCAGGGTGGCGCGGCCACCACCGAGGATCAGATCAAGTACTCCTGGAACTACGCGCTGCTGGTGGCGGAGGGTCCGTCGACCCGCTCGCTGGTGCCCGCGCCGCTGTTGCGCGGCATGTCCGAGGGGCGGGTGGTCCGGTTCGAGGAGATCACCCGCTGCCCGCTGGAGGTCCAGGACTGTCTGCTGTCCCCGCTCTCCGACCGGGTGATCGCGATACCCGAGCTGACCGGGGGTGAGAGCATGCGGTTCGCCCGGGACGGCTTCAACATCATCGCGACCGCGAACACCCGCGACCGGGGTGTGAACGAGATGAGTTCGGCGCTCAAGCGGCGCTTCAACTTCGAGACCGTCTTCCCGATCGAGGATTTCGACACCGAACTCTCGTTGGTGACGGCCGAGGCTACGGCGCTGCTGCAACGCTCGGGTGTCGGCGTCGAGCCACGCCGGGACGTGCTGGAGGTGCTGGTCACCACCTTCCGGGAGCTGCGGACCGGGCAGACGGCACGGGGCGACACGATGGAGCGCATCTCGTCGGTGATGAGCACCGCCGAGGCGGTCTCTGTCGCGCACGCGATCGGCCTGCGCGGCTGGTTCCTGCGCGGTGAGCCGGGCACCGCCGCCGATCTGGTCTCCTGCCTGGCTGGCACGGCCGCCAAGGACAGCCCGGAGGATCTCGCCAAACTGCGGCGTTACCTTGAGCAGCAGGCGCGGACACGCCAGGGCGAGCAGTGGCAGGCGCTGCACCACTCCCGGCACCTGCTGCCGGGCTGAGCCGTGGCGGCGACCTTCATCGGAGTACGGCACCACAGCCCCGCCTGTGCCCGGCTGGTCGAGCGGACGATCGAGGCCCTGCGTCCGGCGTACGTGCTCATCGAGGGGCCAGCGGACATGAATGGCCGGCTCGACGAACTGTTGCTCGACCACGAGCTGCCGGTGGCGGTCTTCACCAGCTACCGGGACGAGGATCGGCAGCACGCCTCGTGGGTGCCGTTCTGCGGCTACTCGCCGGAGTGGTTGGCGCTGACCACCGGACGGTCGGTCGGCGCCGAGCTGCGTTTCATCGACCTGCCCGGCTGGCACCCGGCGCTCGCCGGAAGGCGCAATCGGTACGCCGACGCCGAGCGGCGCTACCTGGACGTCATCGAACGCCTCTGCGCCACCTTCGCGGTCGACAACATCGACACCCTCTGGGATCACCTCTTCGAGATCGAACCCGATGACCGGCTGGCCGAACGGCTCGCCACCTACTTCGACCTGGTCCGGGGTGACCTGGACGTCGGTGCGGAGGACGCCGAGCGCGAGGCGTACATGGCCGGGTGGATCCGGGCCGCGGTCGCCGCCGCCGGGCAACGGCCGGTAGTGGTCGTCACCGGTGGATTCCACCGGCCGGCACTGATCCGGCTTACCTCGCAACCCGAAAATGGAGCGCCCGGGACCGAGGCTGCCGGAAACGAGACCGGGGCGGCCGGGAACGGGGAGGCCGGCGATGGTTGGCCGCCGGTGCCGCCCCGTCCCGACCTGGCGACCGGTGGCAGTTACCTGGTGCCGTACTCGTTTCGTCGGATGGACGCGTTCGACGGCTACCAGTCGGGCCTGCCCTCCCCGGAATACTACCGACACCTGTGGGAGGCGGGCCCGGAGCACGCCGCCCATTACCTGATGGCAGCAGTGGTGGGCCGACTACGCGAGCGTCGGCAACCGGTCTCCACCGCCAGCCTGATCGCCGCCCGGGCCTCGGCGGAAGGACTGTCCCGAGTGCGCGGCCACCAGCACCCCGCTCGCACCGACGTGCTCGACGGGCTGGCCACCGCGCTGGTCGGCGAGGCACTCGACGTGCCTCTGCCGTGGGCCGGGCGGGGCACCCTGCGCACCGGCACACATCCGGTGGTGGTCGAGATGGTCGCCGCGCTCAGCGGCACTCGGGTCGGCCGGCTGCACCCGTCCACCCCGACACCGCCGCTGGTGCACGAGGTCGCCACCGAGTTGCGGCGACAGGGCTTGGACCAGCCCGGCAAGCTGCAGCTGACCCTGGGCCAGGACCCGGACCGTACGCGCAGCTACACGCTGCACCGACTGCGCGTGCTCGGCATTCCCGGCTTCGTCCGGCATAGCGGCCCGGCCACCGGCATCGACCCGGTCCGGGTGGAGGATTGGACGGTACGAGACGACGAGACCCGACTGCCGGCTCTGATCGAGGCCGGTGGCTACGGCCCGACTCTGATCGAGGCGACCGGCGCGTTCCTCGGCGAGCGGGTCGTCACCGCGGGCGGCGACGTGGACCAGTTGGCCGAGGTGGTCTTCGACGCCGCACTGGCCGGGGCTGCGCAACTGTCGGCCCGGGTCCTGGCCGAAGTCGGCCGGGCCATCGCCGCGGCCCCCGAGATCGGGGCGATCGGCCGAATGCTGGCCGTGATGCTCGCGCTCTGGCGTCATGACCGGCTGCTCGGCACGGCGCGCAGCGACACGCTCGGCGTGGTCATCAAGGCCGGGGTGACCCGAGCACTCTGGCTGGCCGAGGGCATCCGGGGTGGCGCCGCACCAGCCGACCTGCCGCGGATCGCCGCGCTGGTGGCGGTGCGTGACGCGATCGTGCACGCCACCAGCGCGGTCGACCTCGATCGGGACGCCGCGTTGGCGGTCGCCGGACGACTCGCCGTGGATCCCGAGGTTCCCCCGGACCTGCGCGGTGCCGCGTTCGGCTTCTGTTGGTCACTCAGCCCCGACGACATGGGCGACCCGGTGCGCGCGGTTCGCGGCGCTTTCGTGCCGTCGTCGGTCGGCGACTGGCTGGCCGGGCTGTTCGCCCTTGCCCGGGAAGAGGTGCTGGGGCAGCAGGGCATTCTCGAGGTGCTCGACGACCAGTTGGGCGCGCTCGACGACCGGGACTTCGCGGTGGCGCTGCCGGCACTGCGGCAGGCTTTCGAGTTCTTTCCGCCCCGCGAGCGGGAGACCATCGCCGGCAGGTTGTTCGCGCGACGTGGCATGGCTGGTTCGGGGCGCGGTCTGTTGCGCCTTCCGGTGGCCGCCGACCTGGCCGCCGCGGGGCTCGCACTCGACGCGCGGGTGGATGCCGCGCTGACTCGGGAAGGACTGCTCACCCCATGACCGACCGGGCAGTGGATCCCTCGCCCACCCACTCCGAACCGATCCGCGCACACGCAAGCGGGCCAGGTTCCGGCGGGCCGCCCGGTGCGCTGGACCCGACTCTCGAACGGTGGCGGCTGGTCCTCGGCGCTCCGGGGTCGTCGTGCCTCGGCGGTCAGCGGATGAGCGCCGAAGCCAGAGCCCGGGATGCCGCCCTCGACTGGCTCTACGGCCGGGACGAGGACCTCGATCGGCGGGAGATTCGCACCGGCGAGGCCGGGCCGTCCGAGGTGGCCACGGTCGACTGGCTTGACGAGATCAACCGGCTCTTCCCGAAGGAGACCATCGAGCGACTGCAGCGCGACGCGGTGGAACGCTACGAGATTTTCGATGTGGTCACCGACCCGGACGTGTTGCGTCGGGTCGAGCCGAACCCGGCGCTACTGCGGGCTGTGCTGCGTACCAAGCACCTGATGAATCCCGAGGTGCTGGCACTGGCCCGGCAGTTGGTCGAGACGGTGGTACGGCAGCTGGTGGAGAAGCTCGCCACCGAGGTGCGACAGGCCTTCTCCGGTACGCGCCTACGCCGCCCGAGCCAGTTCAAACAGGCCCGCAATTTCGACGTGACCAGGACGATCCGGAAGAACCTCGGACACTACCGGCCCGAGGAGCGGCGACTGTTCATCGAGTCGCCGTACTTCATCTCGCGGGCCCGCCGGCACCTGGACCAGTGGCAGGTTGTTCTCCTGGTCGACCAGTCCGGCTCGATGACCGCGTCGGTGATCCATTCCGCGGTGACCGCGGCCTGCCTCTGGGGTCTGCCCGGTGTGCGGACGCATCTGGTGGCCTTCGACACCGATGTCGTCGACCTGACCAGCGACATCGACGACCCGGTCGAGTTGCTGATGAAGGTGCAGCTCGGCGGGGGCACCGACATCGCCCGGGCGGTGCACTACGCCGCCCAGCTGATCGAACAACCCCGCCGCTGCATCGTCGTGCTGATCACGGATTTCTACGAGGGCGGTGACGATGCAGGGCTGGTGCGCATCGTCCGCGACCTGGTCTCCCAGGGCACCAGGGTGCTCGGCCTGGCCGCGCTCGACGAGCAGGCGAACCCGTCGTACGACCGGGAAACCGCCCAGCGGCTGGCTGACGTCGGTGCCTCGGTGGGTGCGATGACCCCGGGGGAGCTGGCCAACTTCGTCGCCGAGACGGTCGGCGGATGAGCCCGGAGGCGGTTGCCCGCTCGCGCGCCGACCTGCTGGCCCTGACCCCGGAGGCGCTTGCCGCGCTCACCAACCGAGGGCTGGTCAAGCGGGCGGCGAAGGAGGTCGACCAGGCGCCACCGGCGGTAGAGCTGGACCCGGACGGCACCGTGCGCGGTCGTTTCGCCGAAGCCGTCGTCACCAGCCTGCCCACCGGCGGGCTCGACACGGGCAGTTGCAGCTGCGGCGCCAACGGGACCTGTCGCCACCTGGTCGCACTCGTGCTCACCTACCAGCGGCAGAACAGCGACGCCGGCGCTGGTGCCGACGCCGATCCAACCGTCGCCGCACCTGCTGAGGACGCGGGCGAGCCCGCCGCGGCGGTGGCCGACTGGTCGCCGGGATCGTTCACCGACGAGATGCTCGCCACCCGAATCGGCACGCGGCTGCTCGCCGCCGCCCGGCGGGCCGAACACGCCGGATACGTGGCCCGGGTGCGGCGTGCCAGCGCCACCGATCCGGTGCCACAGGTGGAGTTGAGCACCGCGACGGTGCGCTTCCTCGTACCGCACGACCTCGGGTTCGTGCACACCGATGTGGTGGCCGGCGCGCGCGACGACGTGATCGCTCTTGCCGTCTGGGCGTTCCGGGTCGCCGACGCAACCGTTCCCGGCGTGCCCGAGGCGCAGGTCGAGGTCGGCGGCGTAACCGCCGCCGGGATGCGCCGCACCGGTCTGGAACCCGCGTTGGAACTCGCCGACGCTGTGCTGCGCGACGGCGCGGTGCACCTGGGCCCGGGCATCTCGGCCGTCATCGCCGACGTACGCCGCCAACTCGACGCGGCCGGCCTGCGGTGGCCGCTGCTGGCGGTCGACGATCTCGCCGGGCAGTTGGCGGCGTATCACGACCGCAGCACCCGCTACCGTCCGGACACGGTGGCCGGGCTGCTCGCCGAACTGCACGCCCGGCACCGGGCCGTGGCCAATGCTGGGGCCAGCCCACGCAGTCGGGTGCTCGGCACTGAGGAGCCGGCCGAAACGCCCCTGCGTCGGGTCCGACTGGACAGCCTCGGCTGCCGTGTCCGGGCGATCGGCGACGAACGGGTGGCCGAGGTCTTCTTCGCGCACGCCGACAGCGCGACCGTCCTGGTGCTGCGCCGGGCCTGGACCGGAGCTGTCGACGGACCGACACTGGCCAACCGGCGCGTCGGCGGTGCCACCCTCAGCGCCCTCGGCAACGGGGTCGTGGTGACCGAGTCAGCGATCCGCAGCGCCAACCGGACCATCCGGTTGGCGACCAGCCGGGTCGCGCAGACCACGGTCGGCCCCTCGCCGGGCCTGTGGGGCAGCCTCCCCCGGGCCGTGACGGTGACCGATCTCGCCGTTCTCTCCGCGGAACTCACCGCACTGCCCCCGGCGGTGGTGCGTCCCCGGGTGGAGGCGGAGCTGGTGCGCGCCGTCCAGATCGCCGAGATCCGGTCGCTGCGCTACTCGGCCGGACAGCAGCGGCTCGACGCGGTGGTGGCGGACCAGGCGGGTAACACCGCCACGATCACCGCTACCCACGCGGCGGTGACGCCCGGCCGGTTGGACACGATCGCGGCGACACTGCGTGGTGCGCACGGCCCGGTGCGGTACGTCAGTGGCGCGGTACGTCGCACTGGTGGTGAGCTTCTGGTCGACCCGTTCGCGTTCGCCGTCGACGGTCGGCTGGTCGTGCCCGACCTCGCACCAGCGCACAGCGGCGCGGCCGTCGAGGAGATCGAGTCGAGCGGGTCCGACGCGCTGGCGGACACCGTACGGGAGCAACTCGCGCTGCTCGCCGAGGTGGCTCATCGGGGGTTCGCGCACCTGCCCACGACCTTCACCGATCGGCTGCGCGGCTCAGCCCACACGCTCTCGACCGTTGGCATGCCCCGGATCAGCGACGCGGTGGAGCGGTTCGCCGGGACGTTGGGCCCCGATCGGGGGGAAGAGGCGGCCCGCGCATGGGTCGACGCCTACCTGCGGCTCAGCCTGGCGGCCGAGCTGTGTTGAGCAGTGGGAGCCGCGGTCGGGTCAGAGGTCGTGGGTGCCGTGGTGTTGCCAGGCGCGGTCAATGTCGGCTTCGAAGACGTGGAACTGGTTGGTGTAGGGGTTCACCAGGTAGAGCCACTTGTCCTGCTCGGCGGGGACGACGGCGCGCAGGTCGGCCTGGACCCGCGGCGGGATCCTGTGGTGCGGGTGACGGGGGTCAGGTGACGGATTGTCGGGCAGGCGGTACCGGTCAAGGGTGGTCGGGTCGGCGGTGAACATTCGACGGAACATGGCCCGCACGACCGCGACCGTGGTGTCGGGGTCGAGGGGCAGCTCGACCCTGCGGTAGTGGACGGTGGCGCCGTCCTCGTCGAGGATGCCGACCAGGCTGTACGAGACGTCCACACCCACCTCCACGCGGCTGACGAGGCCGGGACGAGGCTACCGCGTCTCGTGCTCGGATTGGCTCGCGTACGGTCTGGGCGGACCACTGGCGGTGTGGATCAGCGAAGGATGGTGCGGAAATGGGCAGCGGGGTCATGACCCGGCCTTCTCGGGGCGAGTGGGGCCGGAGGGGGTCGCGGCCCGGCACCGTCAGGCGTCGGGTGCTGTCCGGGTTCGTTCTGTTGTTACTCGGCATCGTCCCGCTGGCCGGGCCGCTGCTCGTGCCCTCGGCGGCAGTTGCCGCACCGGCACCGACGCCCACTCCGAGCGCGACCGGCCCGGCGGTCAGCCCCGGAGTGCCACGGTATTACGTGGTCGGGCAGCCCCAGAACGGTGTGCGCGAGTACCTGTACCAGATCGCGGCGCAGACACTCGGCGACGGCAACCGGTTCCGGGAGTTGTTCGACCTCAACCGGGACCGTCGCCAGCCCGACGGCGGGCAACTCGCTGATCCGTTGTCAGCGTTGCAGCCGGGCTGGATTCTCCAACTGCCACCCGACGCGACCGGGCCGGGCGTCAGCATCGGCCCGCTGCCGGCACAGTCCCCGGCTGAACCGGACCGCTCCGCCGACGACAGCGCCGAATCGTCAGGCGGCGGGGCCACTCCCTACCTGATCGGCGCTGCCGGCCTGCTGGTGATGGCGCTGGTGATCGCGCTGGTGCTGCGGCTGCTCCGCGGCGGTCGCCGGTCGCGGAACACCGCCGCGCCGGTGGATGGGGCCGGGCGGGCGACTCCAGTAGAGCGCGATCCGGTGGTACCGGCCGGGACGGCCGTCGAGCCTGCGGCCCGGCCGGCCCATCCGGCACCGGCCGCTTCGGCACCGGCCGCTTCGGCGTCAGACGCTCCGACGTCGGGTGCGGCCGAGCCGGCACCCAGTAACCCGGAGGAGAGCGGTCCGGTGACACCCGGACGACCGACGTTGGACACGTCAGGCCGGGTGGTGGTGGACCTCCGACCGCTGGCCGGAGATCTGCCGGACCGGCTCAACGTACGACTCCTCGGGATGAACTCCGAAACCTCCGGAACCCCGTACGCCTGGCTCGGGGACGAGCCGCTCCCGGCGGCGACGATGCCGGTGGTGCTTGGCCGGCAGGACGAGTGGCGGTTCTTCGTCGACCTCGGCGCCGCACCGGGCATCTTCACCGTCACCGGTACGCCAACGGCCGCCCGCCGGGAGGCCCTGGCCTTCGCGGAGCAGCTCAGCAAGGCCGGAGTGGTGGTGACCGTCGTCGGGGACGCGCTCGGCGCCGACCTGCCGTCCGGCTATCGGCGGCTGGAGGCGTACCCGGTCGACGACCACGACATCGCGCTCCTGGGCGCACCGGGAGTGCTGTTCAGCGGCGGGCTGCGGGGTGCCGAGTTGGCCGCCGCACGGGGACTGGCTGCCCGTACCCGGCACCAGGTGGTGCCGGTGCTGGTCGGCGAGGTGCTGCGGGGCCGCTGGTCGATGTTGGTGACCGAGCAGTAGCCGACGAGGGTGCCCGCAAGGCCCCGAGCGCTGCGCCACTTTTCCGCGAAATTGAACCGGGAAGCGGTCGGCAGCGTCGTCGGGACGAGTGCCGCTGTGCAGTCGACGATGCGGCGAGTCGCGGGTGTGTCAGGAAAGCGGAGGTGGGCACCGGTGAGGGCGAAGGTGCGGGTGACCGTCGCGGCACTATTGCTGATCGGCGGTAGCGGCGCGCTGCCGGCGCAGCCGGCCCGGGCCAGCGGCGGAGCCTTCGGTGCGGTGCACGAGGCCACGCTGGCCCGGTACGCGCCGGAGCCGCAGCCACCCGATCTGCCGCAGGTCAGCAACGGCGCCTGTGTGGGCGAGTCACCGGTCGCGGCCAAGACCACACCGTGGGCGGTCGGCCGGATGGCCCCGGCCGACGTCTGGCCGTTGAGCAGGGGAAACGGCGTCGTGGTCGCGGTGGTCGACACCGGGGTCAGCGCTGCGGCCACCGGGCTGACCGGGGCGGTCCAGCGCGGCACCGACGTGGTCGGCGGCGGCCGGGCCGATCAGGACTGCCTCGGTCGGGGGACCGCGCTGGCCGGCATCGTGGCGGCGCGACCGGTCACCGGAAGCGTGTTCGTCGGGGTCGCCCCCGGTGTGTCCGTCCTGCCCATCCGGATCGTGGACCGCAAGGGCGAGATTGCGCCGGGAGCGATCGCCGACGGGATCCGGTCGGCGACTGCGGCCGGGGCGGACGTCGTCCTGCTCGGCGTCGGCACCCCCACACCGGACGCGGATCTGCGGGCGGCGGTACGTGCGGCCCTGGCCCGGGACATCGTGCTGGTCGCCTCCGTTTCCGACGTGAAGCCGTCGGCGGTCGGGCAGAATCCTCCGCCGTGGTACCCGGCCTCCGACCCGAACGTCCTCGCGGTCGGCGGGATCGACATGAAGGGCGTACCGACTGAGAAGTCCGTGGAAGCTTCCGGAGTGGACCTGCTCGCCCCGGCCGCCGGTGCGGTCACCGTCGCGCCCAGGGGGGCCGGCCACTACACGGTCGGCGGCCCGGGGGTGGCGGCGGCGTACGCGGCCGGTGCCGCCGCGCTGGTGCGCGCCTACTACCCGCAGCTTCCCGAGGCCGAGGTGCGACGTCGGCTGGAGTTGACCGCCGAACACCCACTCGGGAAGTGGCCCACACCCGAGGTCGGGTACGGCACTCTCGACCTGTACAGCGCGATGACCGTGCTTGACCTCGCCGAGACGCCCCAGCCGAAGGAGCAGGCGGCGTTCGTCCCGATGCGGGCCCCGGCACCGGCCGACCCGGCGAAGAGGATCGCCGGTTGGGCGGCCACCGGCACGGTCGGCGTGGCTGTCGCCGCGTACCTGCTGATGGTGACGGTCAAATGGGGTCGGCGCCGCCGCTGGCGCTCCTGAGCGCCGCCTCGCGCGGCTGGTGGTTCAGGACGGCGTGGGGGCCGGACGTCCGTCCAGCCCCCACGCAACGTCATGCGGGTTGTTCCGCCGCCGCCGGCTCCCGCCAGGCGGTCTGGATGAGCCGGGCACCCCGGCGGGTGCAGAGCAGCGCCCGACCGGGTGGCAGGTGGCGCGCCTTGGTGTTGCCGAGCAACGGACCTTCGCTGGGCGGGCAGGAGAGCGCCACGTCGGGGCTGTTGGTTTCCTGGAGCCGGCGGATCAGCGGGTCCATCGACATCCGCATGACGTTGGCCGCGCCGCGGGTCAGGACCAGGTGGAAGCCGATGTCCGCACCCTGCGACAGGTAGGGCACCAGCGGCAGCAGCGGGTTGTCGTGGCCGGCGAGCAGGTCGTAGTCGTCGATCAGGATGAACAGCCGGGGGCCGGTCCACCAGTCCCGACGTCGGAGCTGTTCCGGGGTCACGTCGGAGCCGGGCATCCGGGGCCCGAGACCGGCGACCGCGTCCGCGATGGTCTGCTTGGTGGAGTCGACGGAGACGGAGTACCCCAGGCGGTACGCCTCTGGAACGGCGTCGAACAGTTGCCGCCGGTAGTCGACGATCAAGAGCCGCGCCTCCTCCGGGGTGTACCGGCTCGTCACCGACTGGGCGAGGTGGCGCAGCAGATTCGTCTTTCCGCTCTCGCTGTCGCCGAGCACGGTCAGGTGCGGCAGGTCGGCGAAGTCGTGCCAGACCGGCTGCATCCCGGCCTCGTCCAAACCCAGGGCGATCCGTATGTCGCCGTGCGGCTCGGGCAGCGACTCGGCCGGCAGTAGCGCGGGCAGCGTACGCACCGGTGGTGCCGCTGGGCCGGTCCAGAAGTCGCCGACCATCGCCGCCAGCGCGCGTACCCCGTCGGTGAGACTGTCCGGGTCGGCGACGCCGTCGATCCGCGGCAGCGCTGCCAGGAAGTGCAGCTTGTCGGCGGTGAGGCCACGGCCGGGAATCTGCGGCACGGTGGCGGCCATCCGCAGGTCGATGGTGGAGTCGACCGGGTCGCCGAGGCGAAGTTCGAGCCGGGTGCCGATCTGGTCGCGCATCGCGTGGTGGACCTCCGACCACCGGGATGCGGTGAGCATCAGGTGGATGCCCAGGTTGAGGCCCTGCGCGGCGATCTGCCGGACCGCGCTCTCCAGGGCCTCGAACTCCTGACGCAGGGTGAACCAGCCGTCCACCACGAGGAACACGTCGCCGAGCGGGTCGTCGGTGATCCGTCCGTCGGCGCGCATCTGGCGGTACGTCGGCATGCCGTCCACGCCGAGGTCGCCGAAGCGCCGCTCTCGTTGACTGATCAGGCTGGTCACCTCGGCGATGGTGCGGCCGACCCGGTCGGTGTCGAGCCGGCTGGCGACACTGCCGATGTGCGGCATGTCGGCCATCGCGGCGAGCCCGCCACCGCCGAAGTCGAGGCAGTAGAACTGCACCTCGTACGGGCTGTGGGTGAGCGCGAGGCTGCTGATCAGCGTACGGAGCAGGGTGCTCTTGCCGCTGCGCGGTCCACCGGCGATGCCGACGTGACCGCCGACGCTGGAGAGGTCGGCGATCAGCAGGTCACGGACCTGCTCGAACGGCTTGTCGACGAAGCCCACAGGTGCGGCGAGCCGCCCGTTGCCGGGCCATCCGGCCGCGGTGAGCCCGTGGTCGGGATCGGGGACCAGGCTCGGCAGGAGCTGGTCCAGTGTTGGCGTGGCAGCCAACGGAGGCAACCACACCTGGTGTGCCGGCGGTCCGTGGTCGATGAGCTGCTCCACCACCGTGTGGAGCACGCTCGGCGCTGCCGAGGGCCCGGTCTCGCCCTCCTCCACCTCCGGGGTGTCCGCCGGCTCAGCCGGCTCGGGCTGCCGGTACGGCACGTGTTCGAGCGAGTACGGCACCACCTGCTGTTGCACGACCTCCTGGCGTACCCGGTTGGTGGTGCTGCGGTACGGGCCCGACACGTAGCCGGCCTTGAACCGGATCAGCGTCGACACGTCGGTACGCAGGTAGCCGTTGCCCGGGGCGGGCGGCAACTCGTACGCGTCCGGCACCCCGATCACCGACCGGGACTCCATGGCGGAGAACGTCCGTAGTCCGATCCGGTAGGACAGGTGCGACTCGAGCTGACCGATCCGGCCGTCGTCGACGCGCTGGCTGGCCAGCAACAGGTGCACCGCGAGGGACCGGCCGAGTCGGCCGATCATCACGAACAGGTCCATGAAGTCGCGGTGGGCGGCGAGCAGTTCGCTGAACTCGTCGACGACGACGCAGAGGGTGGGCAACGGGTCCAGGACCGCGCCCTGCAGCCGGGCCCGCTCGTACTCCAGCACCGAACTGAACCCACCCGCCTGGCGGAGCAGTTCCTGGCGTCGGACCAGCTCGCCGTGGAGCGCGTCCTGCATCCGGCCGACCAACGCGGCCTCGTCGGCGAGATTGGTGATCACCGCGGAGGTGTGCGGTAGCCGGTCGAGGCCGAGGAAGGTGGCGCCGCCCTTGAAGTCGACCAGGACGAAGTTCAGCGTCTCCGAGGAGTGGGTGGTGGCCAGGGCGAGCACCAACGTCCGCAGCAACTCGCTCTTGCCGGACCCGGTGGCGCCGATGAGCATCCCGTGCGGCCCCATGCCACCGAGCGCGGACTCCTTGAGGTCCAGCTCGACGGGGGTGCCTTCGGCGTTGATGCCGATCGGCACCCGCAGCCGCTGCGCGACCGGCCGGGGCGCCCATAGCCGGTCCAGGTCGATATGGCGCAGATCGGGAATGCTCAGCATCGCGCTGAGGTCGAAGTCCGACTTGAGGTTGTCCGCCGCGGTCTCGGTGACCACACCCAATCGGTACGGCGACAGCAGCCGCGCCAGCACCGTGGTGTGGCCCGATCCGATCCGGTCCGGCGCGGCGAACCGGTTGCGAACCTCGTTGCCGACCCGGTCCTGACGCACCATGAGCAGGTTGTCGCCGTCGACCTCCAGGCAGAGCGCGCCCTTGCCGGCAGCCGGGGTCGGGTCGTCCAGGTCGATGAGGACGGTGTTGCGGTAACCGGCGGTCGCCATCCGGCTGCCGTTGCCCAGCCGCCCGCCGTCGCGCAGTACGACCACGAACGGCTCGTCCCGGCTTGGCGTGGCACCCGTCTCGTACCGGGGGCGGGTGGTGAAGCTCTCGCCGAGCAACTGTTCCACCTGCTCGACGGTGGCCGCGACGAGCCGTGCGGCACCCGCGGCGTCCTGATTGGTGGGATGCTGCAGGTGCGGCAACCACTTTGTCCACTCCCAGGCGGCCAACCCGTCGTCGGCGACGCAGAGCACCAGGCGGACCTCCTCCGGGGCGTGGAAGGTCACCAGCTGCGCGATCAGCGCCCGGACCACCGGACGGGTCTGCGTCTTCTCTCCGGCCAGCCGGATCTGGGCGAACCCGCGCAGGAAGAGCGCGATCGGCTGCTCCTGGATGGTCGTGTAGGCGCGGATGAACCGGCGTAGCGACTTCGCCGCCAACGGCTCCAGGTCCTCGATCGGCTTGGTCTGCATAGGGGTGATCCGTACCGCGAGCCGCTGGTCGCCGGTGCCGACCCGGACTTCGAGGAAGTCGGGGTGGGTGGGCCGCCGCTCCCACCGCCGCGACGTCATCGCCAGCGACCACAGCGAGCGCGGGTCCGGGTGCTGCCAGCCGGTGGCCTCCCGTTGGCGCAGCACGTGCTGACGAACCCGCTTGCGGTTCTGGGCGAGGTACCGCAGGTAGTCGCGACGGTCACCGCCCAGCTTCGCCTTGCGTTCGACGCCTCCGACGGCGAACTGCGCCAGCACCATGCCCAGCATCGCCACGGCCATCAGGCCCAGGATGATCCAGGTGAACGCCCCGCCGCTGCGGTTGATGAACATCAGCACCATGACCCCGGACATCAAGGCCATGGGCAGCACCATCATCGCCTGCCGCATCCCGCCGCCCTGCGGTTCGGGTAGGACCGGGGGCTCCTGGAGACTGATCTCACCGGAGGGCATCTCCGGGCCGCTGCGGCGTGCGGGGCGTCGGAACAGCACCGTACTCAAGGGGCAGCCTTCCACGTAGCGGGTGTGACGCCCGCATCCTCTGCTCACGTCGGGCCGTCAGATCTGACCAGCCCACCCCTGCTACGACGTACCGGAGACCCGATCGGGTCAAAGTGTTCCGAAAGCTGATGAAGGAAAATTTGAACCAGCGGCGGGTGCGGGCCGTCAGGGGGACGTGAGCGTCGCCGCGCCTGTGGAGATGTGCCGACTCGTCGTGTCTGGACCGGGTCGGCAGATCGATGTCGCCGTACCAACGAACGTGCTGGTCGCCGACCTGCTTCCCGCCCTGCTGCACCACCTCGGTGGCAACCTCGCCGACGCGGGGCTCGATCATGGCGGCTGGGTGCTACAACGGCTGGGCGGTCCGCCGCTGGACGAGGAGAGCACGGCTGCCCTGCTCGGGCTTCAGGACGGCGAGACCGTCTACCTACGTCCTCGCTCGGACCAGATTCCGCCGGTGGACTTCGATGACCTCGCCGACGGCCTCGCCACCGGAGTACGCGGCCGTTCCGCCCTGTGGCGGCCGGAGATGATCCGCTGGAGCGCCCTGGGGTTGTTCGCGATCGTGTTGGCGCTCGGGGCCACCGTGCTGGCCCTGTCCGGCCCGCCCCTGGGCCGGGCGATCTGCGCCGGTGTCGTCCTGTTGCTCTGCATGGGCGGCGCCTTCGGGCTCACCCGGGCCGGGGCGGACCGGGCGTTCGGCATCGTGGCGGCGGTGGGCGCGATCGGGTACGCGGGGCTGGCCGGCATGATCGTTCCCGATCTGACCCGGGACAGCTCGGCCCTGGTCGTCGGTTCGCCGCAGTTGTTCAGCGCCTCGGTGGCCGTGGTGACCACGGCTGCGCTGACCGCGATGCTGGTCGGCTGGGCGGGACCGTTCTTTGCCGCGATCATCTCGGCCGGGCTCCTCAGCGCTCTCGGGTCGGCCCTGGCGGCGTTCGTCTCGCTCAACGCGGGGCAGGCCGCTGCGGTGATCGCGGTGGTCGCCACCGTGGCGACCATCCGGGTGCCGCTGCTCGCCTTCCGACTCGCCCGCATCTACCTGCCGCCGTTGCCGACGGAGCCGGAGCACCTGCAGGAGGACATCGACCCGGAGCCGAGCGAGCAGTTGCTGGCGCGGACCGCGGTGGCCGACCGGTACATGAGTGGCCTGTACGCCGGGATGGCGCTGGTCGTCGGGGTCTGTCTGGTGGTGCTCGCCCGCGCCGGCGGCTGGGCGCCGTGGACCGTGCTCGCCCTGGTCTGCCTGATCCGGCTGCTGGCCCTGCGGCCGATGACCAGCGGATGGCACCGCCTCGCGCACGCCCTGCCGGCGGTCACCGGGCTGGTGGTGTTGGCTCTGATCAGCGTGGCGTCGGCCGCTACACCCGTTCGGCTGGCTCTGTCCGTCGCGGTGCCGCTGCTGGGCGGCCTGGTGCTCTTCGCCCTGGGCCGCTGGCTGCCGGAGCGTCGGCTCATGCCGTACTGGGGACGGATCGGCGACATACTGCAACTTGTCTCCACGGTGGCCCTGGTCCCGGTGCTGCTCGCCGCCCTCGGCGTGTACGAGGCCGTCCGGGCGCTGGCGGGCTGAGCCGTGCAGTCGCGTCGTGACCAGGTGGAGGCCCAGACGTACGTGCTGGGCAGGTTGACCGGTGCCCTGGTCGGTGCCGAGCCGGACGGCCTGGAGAACCCGAACCGCCGGATGGTGCTGGGCACGATCGTCGGGGTGCTGGTCGCCGCGCTCGTCGTGGTGGGCTTCACTGTCGTCGGCGCGCTGTTTCCGGGTGGGGCCAGCTCGTGGCGACAGCCCGGCGTTCTGGTGGTGGAGAAGGAGACCGGCACCCGGTACGTCTACGTCGACGGGCTGCTCCGGCCGGTGCTCAACTACACCTCGGCTCGAATGCTGTTCGGCAAGGAGCCGAAGGTTGTCACGGTGTCCCGCAAGTCGATGCGGGAGGTGGCGCACGGTCAGCCGCTCGGGATCGTCGGCGCGCCGGACGCGCTGCCAACCGCCGGCACCGTCGATCAGCAGGTGTGGACGGTCTGCGCGGTGGTCGAACCGGACCAGGCCGGCACCGTCTACTCGGTAGCCACGTTGCACATCGAGTCGAGTGACGGGCCGCGCGACGATCGGCCGCTCACCTCGAATCAGGCGATCCTGGTCAAATCGGAGGAGCAGACCTTCCTGGTGTGGCAAGGGCGGCGACTGCGGCTGACCCAGCCCTGGCTGACCCGGGTGCTCGGCTTCGACGGAGGCGCGTTCCCGGTCTGGGCTGGTTGGCTGGAATCGGTCCCGGTGGGGCCGGACATCGGGCCACCTGACGTACCGGGGCGGGGTAAGCCGGGGCCGATGGTCGACGGTCGACAAACCCTTGTCGGTGAGCTGTTCACCGCGCACACCCCGGGGAACCCGGAGCGGCACTACCTGCTCCAGCAGGACGGGCTGGCCGAGCTGACCCCATTCGCGTACACGGTCGCCGCCGCCGATCCCGAGACCGCGAAGGCGTACGCCGGGCGGCCGGTGCAGCCGAGCGAGCTCAGCCCTGGCGCGCTGGCCACGCTGCCGGTCTCCCGCCGACCCGCGCTCGCGGCGGACCTCCCGACGACCCCGCCGCGGGTGGCGGCCACCCCGGATCAAGGCACCTGGTGCGTGCGGCAGTCCATCGCGGACGGTGGGGTTGAGGTGACGGTGGATCTACCGGTGCCGCCCACCCGCAACGTGGAGGCCGGTGCGGGGGTCACCTTCAGCTCGCGCACCGTCAACGCGGTGGCCGTGGCACCGGGCCTCGGCGGTCTTGTGCTGGCGGGTCGGGCCAGCCAGGCGGCCGGCTCCGGTCTCTACCTGTTGACGGACACCGGGGTGAAGTATCCGGTGGGTTCGGCGGCGGTGGCGGCCCAGCTCGGCTTTCCAACCACGGTGGCCCGCCCGGTGCCGCGTCGGCTGTTGGAGATGCTGCCGACCGGGCCGCTGCTCGATCCGTCCTCGGCGAGGGGGTGATTGACAGGCAGATGCCCGTCCGTCCAGGAAATGAGTCATCCCGTACTCAGCTTGATGTGATTTCCGGTCAGTTAGGAGTGTGTCATGCCAGCAGGATTGCAGATTACCGATGAGGCGACCACCGTCGAGCTCATCAGGGCGTTCGGTACCGCTTATTCCGACCAGGCCACCGCGCTGAACCAGGCGAACGCGACGCAGGGCGACCTCGCCAGTGGCTGGCAGGGCAAGGCGTCGAACACCTACAGCGCCGGCCTCGACGAGTGGAAGGCCGGTCTGCAGAAGGTGTCGGCCGCGCTCGAGTCGATTCGGGACAGCATGAACGAGTTTGCCAACCTGACCCAGAGCACCGAAGACGACAACATCATGCACGCTCAGCTTCAGCCGGTCTCCACCGCGGCCGCGAGCTGGACCTGATTCTCACCCGGAATTCGAGGAGGAAAGCGTAATGGCTAACTATTCGGTTCGTACCTCATCAATGGATGACGGCGCAACCAGCCTCCAGAGCATCACCGAGAAGCTGGCGGCGTCGCTGGAGCAGCTTGAGCAGCGGGCTTCGGTCTTCAAGAACGCGAACAGCGGTCTGGCGATCGACGGTTACGACCAGGCCCAGCAGTTGTGGAGCCAGGGCATGACGGAGATGCAGAACGCGCTTCGGGGTCACGCCAGCAACCTGGTCAAGATCAACAACAACTACATGGACACCGACCAGCGGGGCGCGGGCCTTTTCCAGCGCTGAGTTGTCACCTTCGGGGCGGACAGCGGTCGTCCAATGTCCGCCCCTCGGCTGGCTGTTTGATCAAGGATGAGCGCGCGACGCGCATCCGGCGGGCGGCACGGGACGATGCGCTCGTGCCGCCCGATCGATCTTCTCCAACGAATACCGCCTTGGATCTCCGAAAGGACCTGTTGCCGTGCCAGACAAGATCAAAGTCGATGAGCCTTACCTCCGGGCTCTGGCGGAGAAGCTGATGACGATTCGTAACCAGGTTACCCAGGTCAGGGCCGGCGTGAATCCGCTCGACCCGGGCCATCCGCACGGCGAGCGCTTCAGCCTCCTGCAGATCCGGGCTGGCTCGGACAAGTTCACGGCCGGCAACAACGTGAAGACGAGGATCACCACGGTCGGCGGCCAAGCCGACCAGAAGTTGACCACCTTCGACCAGAGGTTGTCGAGCCACGCCCAGGGCATTGCCCACATCATCGCGTCGAGCGACGACGTCGAGCGAGCGAACGGCTCGTACGCCGCGTTCAACTCGTATTTCGGCGGTCCGACCTCGGTTCCGGGTGCGCCGGGTACGCCGGGTGCGCCGGGTACGCCGGGTGCCCCAGGTGCGCCGGGTGGCACCGGTGCCCCGGGTGGCACCGGTGGCACGGGTGGCGCCGGTGCGGGTGGCGCGGGCGGTAAGGGCGGCTCCACTACCTGAGCGAGATCCGGCGCACCTCATTCATGACGGCGACGCGGATGTCATTGCGTTGAGTGGAGAACCTCGATGACTCAGCCGAATCCCAGTACTCTGCCCGGCACCGACCCGTTGGGTCTGCCGGCCTGGGAGCAGGGTCTCATCGAGGTTCTCGGCGCCGGCGACATGGACAGTCGGCGGTTCACCCGGCCCGCCTGGCTCAGCTTGACCCTGGCCGGCACCTACATCAAGGCCAGCAACAAGCCGTGGAACGACTCGATGGGCACGCCGGGCGCGAACGAGTTCACCCTCTACCGGAAGACCGCTGCTTCGGTGTCGAACACGGGCGGCGTCAAGCATGAGGCGTTCTGGATTATCAAGGGGCGGGTCGACTGGTTCTCGAAGTCGGGTGGCGGCTATTCGCCGCACGAATATTTCTGGAATGAGTTCTGGACCCATTCGCGGGACATTTTGGACGCTCCGCCCACTCCGTTGCCGTTGGATCCGCAGAGTTTCCACACGGCGGCGGAGTCGTTCTACAACCTGTCGATGTGGTTGGACGGTTCGGCGCAGCGCATCCAGGCCGAGATTGACAGTCTCGGTTCCGGCGGTTCGGGTTTTCAGGGTTCTTCGTCGCAGGCGCTTTCGGATGCGTTGAAGAATCTGCACGGCGAGATGAAGCTGTTGCGGCAGGATCTTCAGACCTCCGACGACTGGGTGCGGATGCTGCATGACAACGGTGATGCCGCGCAGCGTTTCTGGACGCAGATCCGCCAGGTGTGGGCAGATTTCGCGAGTCGGCCGGAAAACCAGCCGAACACGATGGTCGCGCGGGCGATGAAGGATATTGAGTCGTCTATTGACGACCTCAGCAGGAAGACCGACGGCTGGAACCTGAGCGCCGCGAAGAATGGCGATCTGACCATTTGGGACAACCTCCAGAACTGGTATATTCCGATCGATATCGGCGATGGTCTTGGGTCGAGGGATTACGACTTCAAGCAGCCGGCTACGGCGTTGCAGCAGCTTGACGCGAGGATGCACGAGGCCTTCACCAAGGCTGCGGCCACTTTGCATCTTGCGATGTCTGAGCGGTTCAAGGAGTTGCGGGACAGTTTTGAGCGTTCCTATACGAATATGGTCGATCTGCAGACGTACGTGCCGATTCCGCCGCCGACCGCGGGCGCTGGCGGTAACGGTGGTGGTGCCAACCTGAACGACATTCTCGGCAAGCTCGGTGGCGGTGGTGGTGGTGGCCCGAAGCTGAGCGACGTTGCCGGTGGTGGTAGTGGCCTCGGTGGTGGTGGTGGTAGTTCCGGCCTGGCCGACGTTCTCGGTGGCGGTGGCGGTGGCGGTGGCGGTGGCAGTTCCAGGTTGGCCGACGTTGGCGGTGGTGGTGGCAGCCTGGCCGACGCTCTCGGTGGTGGTGGCAGTTCCGGGTTGGCCGACATTGGTGGTGGCGTTGGTGGTGGTGGCAGTCCCAGTCTGGAAGACCTTGTCGGTGGCGGTGGTCTGGAGGGCGGTGTCGGTGGATCAACCGGAGGACTGCCGTCTGGTCTCGACCTCGGCGGTGGTGCCGGCGCCGGTGCCGGTGGTCTGACCGGTGGTGGTGTCGGCGCCGGTGGGCTGCCAGGCGGTGGTGTCGACCTTGGTGGCCTGACCGGTGGTGGTGTCGAGTTGCCCGGTGGGGGTAGCGGGGTTGGTCTCGGTGGTGGTCTGGGTGGTCTTCCTGGTTTGGGTGGTCTGAACGGTCGGCCTGGTGATGACAATCAGGCGGCCAAGCCGCCGATCGGGGTTCCCGGGGCCGGTGACTTCGACGAGATTCCGTCGCCGATCGATGGCCTGCCGGGTGCGGGTGGTTCGTTCCCGGGTCTGGGTGGTTCGGGTTCGGGTGTGTCGATTCCCGGTTTGGGTGGTGCGGGGTCGGGTGGTTCGTTCCCGGGTCTGGGTGGTGCGGGTTCGGGTGTGTCGATTCCCGATCTGGGTGGTGCGGGTTCGGGTGGTTCGTTCCCCGGCCTGGGTGGTTCGGGTGTGGGTGGGGTGGGGGGTAACGACTTCTTCGGTGGTAGCGCTGGCGGCGATCTGCCGGAGTTGGGTGGTGTGGGTGGTGTGGGGTCCGGTAGTGGCGGTCTTACCGGGCAGCCCAGTGCCCCGTTGCCGAATGGTCTGATGGTCGGCGCGCTCGGCCCGGCGCCGGTGGCCCCTACCTCTGGGATGGACGGTTTGATCCCGGGGGCTACCGGGGCGGCGGGTGCGGGCGGAGCCGCGGGAGGGTTCCCGCCCATGATGCCGCCGATGGGTGGCATGGGGGGAGCAGGTGGTGGTCAGCAGGAGAAGGAGCGTGAGCGCACCACCTGGTTGGCCGAGGAAGAAGAGGTGTGGGGTACGGATCCGAACGTCATGCCAGGGGTCATTGGCCGTGATGAGGTCCCGGACTCGGTGGGGGAGCGTACTGCCGGGTCGCCGAGCGGCCCCGGCACGCCCGCGTCCCCGTACGGCCCGGCCCGGGAAACCGGCCGGCAGAACAACCGGCAAAGCTAGAAGGACTTGAGCATGAAAATTCGTAACCAGGGTGCCCAGGTCAGAACTGGCGTGAATCCACTCGACTCTGCATTCAGTGGAGAACTCCGATGACCCAGCCGAATCCCAATACGCTGCCCGGCACCGACCCGATGGGTCTGCCGGCCTGGGAGCAGGGTCTCATCGACGTGCTCGGCGCCGGTGACATGGACAGTCGGCGGTTCACCCGGCCGGGCTGGCTCAGTTTGACCCTGGCGGGTACCTATATCAAGTCCGGAAACCAGCCGTGGAACGACTCGATGGGTACGGTGAACGCGAACGAGTTCACCATCTACCGGAGGACCGCTCGTTACGTATCGGCCAACTATGCCTCGCATGAGGCGTACTGGATTATCAAGGGGCGGGTCGACTGGTTCTCGAAGTCGGGTGGCGGCTATTCGCCGCACGAATATTTCTGGAATGAGTTCTGGACCCATTCGCGGGACATTTTGGACGCTCCGCCTACTCCGTTGCCGTTGGATCCGCAGAGTTTCCATACGGCGGCGGAGTCGTTCTACAATCTGTCGATGTGGTTGGACGGTTCGGCGCAGCGCATCCAGGCCGAGATCGACCGTCTCGGTTCCGGCGGTTCGGGTTTTCAGGGCTCTTCGTCCCAGGCGTTGTCGGATGCGATGAAGAATCTGCACGGCGAGATGAAGCTGTTGCGGCAGGATCTTCAGACCTCCGACGACTGGGTGCGGATGCTGCATGACAACGGTGATGCCGCGCAGCGTTTCTGGACGCAGATCCGCCAGGTGTGGGCAGAATTCGCGGGTCGGCCGGAAAATCAACCGAACACGATGGTCGCGCGGGCGATGCACGCTATCGAGAAATCCATCGACGATTTGGGGCTAACCACCGAGGGCTGGAACACCACGGCATGGGACAACGGCGACCTGATTGTTTGGGAAGACCTCAAAGAGTGGCTGATTGAGATCGACATCGGCGATGGCGCTAAGCCGGGTATATACGACTTCAAGAAGCCGGCTGAGGCGTTGCAGCAGCTTGACGCGAGAATGCATGCGGCCTTCGTCAAGGCTGCGGCCACTTTGCATCTTGCGATGTCTGAGCGGTTCAAGGAGTTGCGGGACAGTTTTGAGCGTTCCTACACGAATATGGTCGACCTGCAGACGTACGTGCCGATTCCGCCGCCGACCGCGGGCGCTGGCGGTAGCGGTGGTGGTGCCAACCTGAACGACATTCTCGGCAAGCTCGGTGGCGGTGGTGGTGGTGGCCCGAAGCTGAGCGACGTTGCCGGTGGCGGTAGTCGTCTCGGTGGCGGTGGTGGTGGCACTCCCAGCCTGGCCGATGTTCTCGGTGGTGGTGGCAGTTCCAGGCTGGCCGACGTCGGTGGTGGTGGTGGCGTTGGTGGTGGTGGCAGTCCCAGTTTGGAGGACCTTGTCGGTGGCGGTGGTCTGGACGGCGGTGCGGGTGGATCAACCGGAGGACTGCCGTCTGGTTCCGACTTCGGCGGTGGTGCCGGCGCAGGTGGCCTGACCGGCGGTGGTGCCGGCCCTGGTGGCCTGCCGGGTGGTGGTGTCGGCGCCGGTGGACTGCCGGGTGGTGTCGGCGCCGGTGGACTGCCGGGCGGTGGTGCCGGCGCAGGCGGCTTGACCGGTGGTGGTGCCGAGTTGCCCGGTGGAGGTAGCGGGGTTGGTCTCGGTGGTGGTCTGGGTGGTCTTCCTGGTTTGGGTGGTCTGAACGGTCGGCCTGGTGATGGCAATCAGGCGGCCAAGCCGCCGACCGGGCTTCCCGGCGCCGGTGACTTCGACGATATTCCGTCGCCGATCGACGGCCTACCGGGCTCCGGTGGTGTGTCGATCC
>NZ_JBNCKP010000012.1:126209-206682 GCF_049841575.1 Micromonospora sp. DT201
CCGGGTTCGGGTGGTGCGGGTTCGGGTGGTTCGTTCCCGGGTTCGGGTGGTGCGGGTTCGGGTGGTTCGTTCCCGGGTTCGGGTGGTGCGGGTTCGGGTGGTTCGTTCCCGGGTCTGGGTGGTGCAGGTTCGGGTGGTTCGGTCCCGGGTCTGGGTGGTGCGGGTTCGGGTGGTTCGGGTTCGGGTGGTTCCTTCCCCGAGCTGCGGAGTCCCGGTGGGGGGTCCGGTAGCGGGGGTCTTACTGGGCAGGCCAGCGCCCCGTTGCCGAATGGTCTGATGGTCGGCGCGCTCGGCCCGGCGCCGGTCGCCCCCACCTCTGCCGTCGACGGATTGATCCCGGACACCCCCGGTGCGGCTGGCGCGGGTGGTGCCTTTGGAGGGATGCCGCCCATGATGCCGCCGATGGGTGGCATGGGGGGAGCAGGTGGTGGTCAGCAGGAGAAGGAGCGTGAGCGCACCACCTGGTTGGCCGAGGAAGAAGAGGTGTGGGGTACGGATCCGGACGTCATGCCGGCGGTCATTGGCCGTGACGAGATCCCGGACTCGGTGGGGGAGCGCACTCCCTGGTCGCCCAGCGGACCCGGCACGCCCGCGTCCCCGTACGGCCCGGCGCGGGGAACCGGCCGGCAGAGCAACCGGCAAAGCTAGAAGGACTTGAGCATGAAGATTCGTAACCAGGGTGCCCAGGTCAGAGCTGGCGTGAATCCACTCGACTCTGCGTTGAGTGGAGAACTTCGATGACCCAGCCGAATCCCAGTACTCTGCCCGGCACCGACCCGATGGGTCTGCCGGCCTGGGAGCAGGGTCTCATCGAGGTTCTCGGCGCCGGCGACATGGACAGTCGGCGGTTCACCCGGCCCGCCTGGCTCAGCCTGACCCTGGCCGGCACCTATATCACGTCCGGAAACCAGCCGTGGAACGACTCGATGGGCACGCCGGGCGCGAACGAGTTCACCATCTACCGGCGTACTGCTTCTTCGGTGATAACCAACACGAACGCAAGGACGGGTACGCCTGGGGGGACCTCCGTCTCGCATGAGGCGTTCTGGATTATCAAGGGGCGGGTCGACTGGTTCTCGAAGTCGGGTGGCGGCTATTCGCCGCACGAATATTTCTGGAATGAGTTCTGGACCCATTCGCGCGACATCTTGGACACTCCGCCCACTCCGTTGCCGTTGGATCCGCAGAGTTTCCACACGGCAGCGGAGTCGTTCTACAACCTGTCGATGTGGTTGGACGGTTCGGCGCAGCGCATCCAGGCCGAGATCGACAGTCTGGGTTCCGGCGGTTCGGGTTTTCAGGGTTCTTCGTCGCAGGCGCTGTCGGATGCGTTGAAGAATCTGCACGGCGAGATGAAGCTGTTGCGGCAGGATCTTCAGACCTCCGACGACTGGGTGCGGATGCTGCATGACAACGGTGATGCCGCGCAGCGTTTCTGGACGCAGATCCGCCAGGTGTGGGCAGATTTCGCGAGTCGACCGGAATACCAGCCGAACACGATGGTCGAGCGCGTGATGAAGGATATCGAGAAATCCATCGACGATTTGGGGCATAGCACAGACGGTTGGAACCAGCAGGCATGGGACGACGGCAAACTGACCGCCTGGGACGACCTCGAGAGTTGGAATATTTCGATCGACATCGGCGATGGCCTTGATTCGCAGCAATACGACTTCAAGAAGCCGGCTGAGGCGTTGCAGGCGCTTGACGCGAGGATGCATGCGGCCTTCGCCAAGGCTGCGGCCAGTTTGCATCTTGCGATGGCTGAGCGGTTCAAGGAGTTGCGGGAAAGCTTTGAGCGTTCCTATACGAACATGGTCGATCTGCAGACGTACGCGCCGATTCCGCCGCCGACCGCGGGTGCTGGCGGTAGCGGTGGTGGTGCCAACATAAACGACGTTCTTGGCAAGCTCGGTGGCGGTGCTGGTGGTGGTGGTGGCCCGAAGCTGAGCGACGTTGCCGGTGGTGGTGGCAGTTCCGGCCTGGCCGACGTTCTCGGTGGCGGTGGCGTTGATGGTGGCAGTTCCAGGCTGGCCGACGTTGGCGGTGGCGGTGGCAGCCTGGCCGACGCTCTCGGTGGTGGTGGCAGTTCCGGGTTGGCCGACATTGGTGGCGGCGTTGGTGGTGGTGGTGGCAGTCCCAGTCTGGAGGAGCTTGTCGGTGGCGGTGGTCTGGAGGGCGGTGTCGGTGGATCAACCGGAGGACTGCCGTCTGGTCTCGACCTCGGCGGTGGTGTCGACCTTGGTGGCCTGACCGGTGGTGGTGTCGAGTTGCCCGGTGGAGGTAGCGGGGTTGGCCTCGGTGGTCTGGGTGGTCTTCCTGGTTTGGGTGGTCTGAACGGTCGGCCTGGTGATGACAATCAGTCGGCCAATCCGCCGATCGGGCTTCCCGGGGCCGGTGACTTCGACGAGATTCCGTCGCCGATCGATGGCCTACCGGGTGTCGGTGGGTCGTTCCCGGGTCTGGGCGGTGCGGGTTCGGGTGGTTCGTTCCCGGGTCTGGGTGGTTCGGGTGTGTCGATTCCCGATCTGGGTGGTGCGGGTTCGGGTGGTTCGTTCCCGGGTCTGGGTGGTTCGGGTGTGTCGATTCCCGATCTGGGTGGTGCGGGTTCGGGTGGTTCGTTCCCCGGCCTGGGTGGTTCGGGTGTGGGTGGTGTGGGGGGTAACGACTTCTTCGGTGGTAGCGCTGGCGGCGATCTGCCGGAGTTGGGTGGTGTGGGTGGTGTGGGGTCCGGTAGTGGCGGTCTTACCGGGCAGCCCAGTGCCCCGTTGCCGAATGGTCTGATGGTCGGCGCGCTCGGCCCGGCGCCGGTGGCCCCTACCTCTGGGATGGACGGTTTGATCCCGGGGGCTACTGGGGCGGCGGGTGCGGGCGGAGCCGCGGGAGGGTTCCCGCCCATGATGCCGCCGATGGGTGGCCTGGGGGGAGCAGGTGGTGGTCAGCAGGAGAAGGAGCGTGAGCGCACCACCTGGTTGGCCGAGGAAGAAGAGGTGTGGGGTACGGATCCGGACGCCATGCCAGGGGTCATTGGCCGTGATGAGGTCCCGGACTCGGTGGGGGAGCGTACTCCCTGGTCGCCGAGCGGACCCGGCACGCCCGCGTCCCCGTTCGGCCCGGCCCGGGGAACCGGCCGGCAAACCAACCGCCAAAACTAGAAGGAGTTGAGAATGACAAGTCCGTTGCACGACAAGATCGAACAGGCGTATGCCGAGTTCGAGCAGAAGAAGTTGGCGATCGCCGAGGTCAAGCAGGAACTGTCGACGGCACAGACGACGGTGACCGCCAAGAACCGCGCGCTCACCGTCATAGTGGACGGTCGGGGCGACCTCGTGGAGGTCAAGTTCCCGACGAACTCGTACCGTACGATGGCGCCGGCCGAGCTGGGGAACCTCTTGGTGGAAACCCTCAAGACCGCCCGCGATCAGGCGAGGGGACAGGCGGCGAACGCCTACCAGAAGTTGCTGCCGCCCGGTCTGCCGATCAAAGATATGCTCAACGGCACAGTGAACTTTGACGAGATGATGCGAGAAGCGATGCGTTCGGTCAATGAGCCCTTCCCGGGGTCGAGGCGCGCTGCGGGGGAGGGGACGACCGATGGCCGCTGACCATCTCGCTGCTGACACGGACCTGATAAACAACGCGAAACTGATTCCGCCCTTCCGGCACATGACCGCAGTCAAGGATCAGTTCGAGAAGGTTGTAAGTCAGAACTCGCCGCCAGGAAAGGTTCGGAGCAAGGTCGACAAGCAGATCCATGATGGGCTCAACGTGCAGCTCCCTCTGGTTACTGACGTGATCGATGGCATCACGAAGCTTGCTCACGGTGACACCACCGCTGTTGGGTGGCTGCAAAAAATGCTCAACGACGTAGAGGTCGATAACGCCGACCTGGCAAACCCGAACTCCAATTCGGGCACGTCCAAGCACTGAAAGTATTGATCGGGTCACACCCTCGCCGTCGAGGGTGTGACCCGTCGTCTGGTTAGGGGTGTGTCGGGGTGGCTGATATTCAGATCTCGGATGATGGTGCCGAGTTTTTGAAGTGGTTCAGTGGTGAGGAGTTCCCCGGCACCCGGCCGAGTATGTTGCGGGCGTTGGCGGAGGCGCACGGTGATGCCGCGGATGGCATCGATCAGGTAATTCCGATTCTTATTACCGCGGTGAACAGCATCGCGGATGGTGTGGTGGGTGACTCCGAGCGGGCCTTCGTCGAGTTGATGAAGGACTATACCAAGGATGATGGCTATCTGGGTATCGCGTCGAAGTATATTCGACGGTTGGGTTTGCAGCTCGACGATACGGCGAACCAGGTTGATTATACGCAGGTGATGATCGTGTTGACGGTCATCCAGTTGATGGTCGAGTTCGCCATCGTGTTGGCGCTGTCGTGGCTGTTCCCTAATCTTATCCAGGACTTCGCGATGAGGCTGCTCGTGGAGCACCTGAGGATCGCGGCGTGGCTTGCGGAGATTATTTTCGCGGTGGCGATGGGTCAGGTTGTTGGTGTTGGTCTGCAGGTGTTGATGGAGGTGATCGCGCAGGCGTATATGCGGGGTCAGGGTCATCAGGTGGGGTGGAACCTCGACCGGATCGGTCAGGCGGCTGAGGTCGGCGCCTGGGTGGGCGCGATCGGTACGGTGTTGGGTGCCGCGGGCGGTGCGATCGGTACGCAGATCGCGCGGCGGATCAGGCCCCCTCGGGGGATAGCCAGTGGGGTGGACGCCGTGGACGGCCCGGGGCCTGGGCCTGGGCCTGGGCCTGGGCTGGGTGCGAAGCCGGGCTCGGGTGGTGCTGGTGGTGTGGGTGGAGCGGCTCCCGTCAAGCACACGCCGGGCACGTTCATCGGGGAGGTTGTCCAGGAGGGTGCTGTCGAGGTTGTCGGCGAGGGCACCTACAACCTGGTCAAGGGGGACCAGTGGCAGTGGAGCACCGCCCCGGTGACGTTCATCTCTGGTGCGCTGTCGGGCATCGCCACGGAGACCGGCGACATGGCGGGTCGGGGCCTGAACGCAAGATACGGTGGTCTGACCGGTAAAGGGCCTCGCCTGCTCGGGTTGGGTGAGCGGGATCAGTCGGGTGAGCCGGTGGAGTTGGGCCAGCTGAGCCCGACGACTCCGGCAGGTCAGCCAGGTCAGCCGGGTGGTCCGGGCGCCGGGGTGGGGCCGGTGGTGGGTGGCGTCGAGGACGGGCCGTCCGTTGTCGAGGTTCCCGCTGTGGGTGGTGTCGGGACGGGTGGACCTCCGGCTGGTGGTGTGGTCGCGGACCCGGGGCCTGCTCCTGGTGCTGCCCTGCCACGGACGGGCTCGGTAGCTGGTGGACCAGAGCCGTCCGATTCCGGCCGGCCGCCCGTTTCGTCGTCGGGTGCTTCGGTGCCGGGGCAGTGGGCCAGTGGTACGTCGGCGCAACCGTCGGCTGGTAGCCCGTTGTCGCCGGGCGGCGCGTCATGGACGGGCGGGCCGAATGTGGTTGACGACGTCGATGGCCCGCCGGGGTCGCCAGGGCTGCTGACCGGTCAGGGGAATGTGGTCGAGCCCGCTGCTCCGACCGCGGTCTCCGCGCCTGGTGGATCGGGCCTCGTCGGGGAGGTGGCTGGCCCGCTCACGTCGAATGCTCTGCCAGCGGTGACACCGACCGGTACTGGCCTCGGCGCCGGCCCCGGTTCCATTGGCGGTGGTGCCGCCGCGGCTGGTGGTGCGGTCACGGCTGGTGGTGCGGTCACGGCTGGTGGTGCGGTCACGGCTGGTGGTGCGGTCACGGCTGGTGGTGCGGTCACGGCTGGTGGTGCGGTCACGGGTGGTGGTGCGGTCACGGGTGGTGGTGCGGTCACGGGTGGTGGTGCGGCCACGGGTGGTGGTGCGGCCACGGGTGGTGGTGCGACCGCGGCTGGTGGTGCGACCGCGGGTGGTGGTGCGGCCGCGGCTGGCAGGGCGGCTGCGACTGGTGGCGCTGCGGTGATGTCCGGTCCGGTTCCGGTTGGCAGCGCCGGAGGTGCTCCGGCTGGTGGGGGTTCGGGGCCGGTCCCGGTACGAGATTTGTCGGTCGCGGCTGGGCGGGGTGGCCCGGTCAGCTCGGTCGAATCGGTCACCGACGGTGGAACGGCCCGAGTGCGTGCTCCGCTCACCGGTGCGACCAGCGGTGCCGCAGCCACGCCAGTGGTTTCCCCCGGCGGGTCGGTGGTTTCTTCGGGCGAGGGTGGTGGGCGTCGTGTCTCCGAGGCGGACCAGCCTGCGGGTGTTGTCGACGGCCCGGAGACGGTTGGGAGTGCAAAGCAAGCCGATGCGCTCTCGCCCGAGACATCCGCACCGGTACAGCTCGACCGGGCTGGTCTGGAATCCCTGGTCAACATGGTTGCCGCCCAGGTCGCAGACCGTCGCGGATCATCGCCTCGCCGGCGTGGGGCAGATCGGCGGCAGAGCGTCGAACTGCTCAAGGGACTCCAGGATGCGTTGTATCCGCAGCGGACACTCGACGTGGCCGGTACCGAGGACACCTCGGCCGTCCATGCGGGGCATCTGACAGATCGCATCGATGGCGACGAATGGCGTCCGGTGTCGTCGTGGGTTGATGTCGAGCGGCGGGTGACGAAGGCCGGGCCGGGTAGTACCGCGTTGGTCTGGCGGCAGGTTGCTAGTGGCGTCCGGCAGGCGTTCGCGGTGCACCACACCACCGATACGGACCAGCCGTTGCAGTGGGTGCAGCCGCAGGGCAAGAACGGTGCGCGGCTCATTACGCGTGAGCTGGTGGGACCGGTTTCCGCAGCCAAGGCGGTTGTCCTCGACCCGTCGGGAGCAGTGGTCCCGGTCGCCGCTACTTCGTCCTCGACCGCGGCGCTGGCGGACGAGTCGCGTGGCATTGGTCTGGAGATGGCCGGTGGTGTCGGCTCGGTGCCGGTTGGTGTGGCGGTTGTGTCGCGGGCTGATGATGGTGGTTGGTTGGCGGATGGGTTGCCGGTTGTTGTGCGGTCGTTGGGTGGTGCCCGTGGTGGTGTCGCTCTGCTGGCTGATGATGATTGGCGGTTGTTTGCTGATCCTGAGCGCCTGTTGCCGGACGGTACGGGGTTTGCGGTACTCGTGCATGGTGCGGGTGAGGGTGTGCGGGTTCCGGTTCGGCTCGGTGATGGCAGTGGTGGGGCGGTGGTGCTCACTGCGGAGCAGTTGTCTCAGATTCTTGACGGGGTCGCGCCTGAGGGTGTGGATCTGTTGTTGGTTGCCTGTGGTACGGGTCTGTTGGGTGACGGGTTTGCGCAGCGGTTGTCGGATGTTCGGCGGGTGGAGGTGTTGGCTCCGCCTGGTGCGGTGACGGTCGGGAGCCGGGATCAGCTTGCTGAGGTGTTGTCGTCCGGTGGTGAGTCGTGGGTGTTGTTCTCCCCGTCGGTGGAGGGTGCGTCTGGTGGTGGTTGGGATGTGGTCAACGACCTGTTGGACGGTGGCGGTTACCGGCGTTTCGACGGGATCGCGGCGGTGCCGGCGGCACCCGCGGACGGCCTGGTCCTGTCCGACAACACCCCGCAGAACCCTGGTGACGACGACCTGAGCGACAGGTTCTACGACGCCGACGAGGACGGAGAGCGAGAGGAGGGCGACGACAGTTTCTACACCGCTGAGGATGGCGAGAATGCACCCGTTGCCGGCTCTGGCCATGCCACGCCGGACGCCGTTGACTCTGATGACGACGATTCCCGAAGTGATCGTTGGCGTGCCGAGCTATCCGCGTTGATCGGCGACGATGACATGCACGCCGATCGCGAATACAGCGAGGGTGTGCCCGAGTCCGACTTTGGTCGTCTCGCGCCCGACTCTGGTCGTTCTACGCCTGACGCTGCTCGCAATGTCCTCGCGCAGATGCCCGGCACCCGGCCGAAGATTGTTCAGCGGGAGCCCGTTGTATCTACGTACGTTGGGCGTACGCAAGGGGAGCGGCCCGCTGACGGCCGCCTTTCCGCGCGCGATCGCGACGTGATCCATGAGCTGGGTCGGGAAGTTGCGCTGTCAGCGCTCCGTCGAGCTAGTTACGGCTTGCGGATGCCATCGATTCTTGTGAATCATCGGCGTGAGTTCGAGTATGGGATGGCGGAATCGAATTCGTGGCTGCGGGACGAGTTGCGCCGAATCGTGTCCGAGCAGTTGCCGGAACAGCACGCGCTCCTCGTTGCCAGCGGGGACGACTTGGGTCCGGTCGCCGTGGACCTCTCGTGGTCTTTGCCGGATTTGCCGGTCGACGGAGCGATCGGGGCGCTGGTGCCGCCCACGCCGCCGGAAGCTGCGATGGAGATTCACATCGTCAACCAGCGTTTGGATTGGGAGGAGCCGGAGCCACTCTCGGGTCAGAGCGGTCGGGAGCGCCCGACGATCCGTCGTCTTGAGGCCGATGATGCAGTCATTCTGGCCCAGGAGGTTGGATCGCTGCTCGACAGCCGTGACCAGTTCAGCAGCACGCATGTGAGGTTGCTTCCGTTCGACTACGACGCGGGCGGGGACACGCTCGCGGAGTACGAGGTATTCCGGTTGTCGCATGCTTATGTCGAGGTCCAGGTCATACGGTTGCGACTCGGCTTCGACGGGTCTATCCGGGGTGCGGATGCAGCGGAGCGACTGGCCCGGGAAATCGCGGTTTTGATCAACGAGCGGGGTGTCGTCCTGCCTGACGGGGCGGTGCTGTATGTGCACGTCGATGTGGTCGATTTTGGAGACGCTGATTGGCGGGTGACCCTCACCGATTCGAGCTCGGGTTTGTCTGCGGCGGCGAATCCGCAGGTCTGGCCCGATAGTCTGCTGTCCGAGGCCGCGCCTGAGGAAGCCAGGGTGCGGGTGCTTGCCCGGCTGTTGCGGATGTTGGGTGTGCACGATGTGGCCAGCGGAGGCCCGCTGTGGGGCAGGATGCGTGCCGGGCGCGTTCCCGACGAGTACCTGTTGCGGATCTGGAGGTTGCAGGCGAGCCTTGTCGCGACGCCGACCACCGACCTGAATTTGGACACCGATTACGAACCCGGGTCTCCGCTGCGGGACGCTGATGACTACCCAGCGCCATTCTTTTCCCCTGTTCCGGCCAGTCCATCTCAGCAGAGTCTCCTGGGCGATTTCGGTCCGTCAGGTCCCGGGCCGTTTGACCCGGATGTGTTGGCTGCCCTGGGTGAGAGGCCGGCGGAGTCGGGTGAGGGGGGTCCGTCGAGATCCGGGGCGGCTGTTGCGGGGTCATCGGCTGGCGAGCCGGATCCGAGTAAGGGATCACCGGTTAGGTCGATGCGACGGTTGCCCAACGGTGCGTGGTTGGTGCCGCCGCCAGACGTGGTTGACGGCGTGGCGGTTGACGCGGAACAGGCTGAGGCGATGGCGGCCGGGATGGTCGTGCCGCCGGATGTGGCTCTCGTGGTTGGGGTGCTGACCGCAACCGGTGAGCTGGCCGCGCGGGGTGAGGGCAGCCGCGAGTTGATGCCGGTGGACCATGTTCTCGATGGGCCGTTCAGCGTGCCGGCTGAGGGCACAACGGCGCCGATCAGTTCCCCGGATGTCCTGGTGCTGTATCACCTGTCTGCTCACGACATCGGCCGACCAGGGTGGCGGAGGGCTGGGCATTGGGCGCCCATGGACCGTTTCCAGCAGGCCGCTGTGCGGTTGCAGTCGGAGATCGACGATCGCGCTGCATGGGGTGCTCCCGTGCCGCGTGCGGTGGTCTTCGCCGGGCGCAACCCGTCCGGGTTCGATGGTTGGGGGGTTGTCCAGCCGGGCCTGGGCACGGTGTTGGGGCCGTATCCGCGCCTCGATATGGCGGTGAAGTTGGCCCGGTCGCGGCAGCCGGCCAGAGTCGGGCTGGCAACGGAGGTGCGCCGTCGGTTGGCACGTTCGAGTACGTTCGTTGGTGACTCGATACTGTCGAGGATGATCGCCGCGGCCGGGAACGTGGATCCTGACGCGGACCGGTTGGGTGCGCCCGCTTATCAGCAGGATGCACCGGCGGTGGCGCCGGTGGGTCCGATCGGGCCGGTGGTGCGGGTGCCGGTGGGCTCGGCCCAGACCGCCTCGGCGCAGTTGGACGCGGCCCGTGCGTGGTTGGTGCCGGAGACGGTACGACAGGTCCCTTCGGCGGTGGAGCCCGTGGTCGAGGTGCTCCTGCCGGCCGATGTGGCGGTGCCGGTTCTGCATCTGCCCGCCAGCGGGGCGGATCCGGCGTTGGATGTGATGACCATTCGGCTGCCGAACGGGTACCAACGCGACTCCCGTATTCGACCGAACTTGTGGGTTTCCGGCTTTGCCGATGGTTTCGCGGCGGAGGTGCTGCCGGCCGGGATCACCACGGTGCGGCTGCTTGGGCGAGCCACTCCGCTTTTCGTGTTTGACCGGCTCTTCTTTGATCTGGGTCACTTGAACACGCAAGAGCTTGTGGAGTTGGACCCTTTGCAGGTCGGGGAGCGTCTGCCTTCTGCGGCGACGGGCGATGCGCAGGCGCTGGCGCTGACATGGCACGAACGGCAGGTGGCTGAGGAGCGGCATGGTCCCCTGTGGCGCGACCGGTGGGTGACCGAGGAACGGTATGCCCGCCTCGTGCAGGAGAACCCGGCGGCCGTGGAATGGGTCGTGGCGCGGTATCCGGCCGGTTCGGTGCTGTGGTCGCCGCGTTATCTTCGATGGTTGACCGGGCGTGAGTACGCCCAGCTTCGGCTACCCGATGCCGGCGGCGAGCGACGGGTGGTGGTGCTGCTGACGCCGTTGAGCCCGCAGGCCGGCGGGGATGATCCGGTGTTCATCCGTGATCTGTCCGGCGTGAACACGACAGTTGTTGTGGCCACCGCAACGGACGAACCGACGGGGAATGGTCGAGCTATCCCGGTAGGAGGCTTCTGGCAGATCTGGCAGGCACACGATTCGCCGGACGGCGAGCCTGACGGCGGTGGGCATCAGGACCTGGTCCACCTGCTGCATTCGATACTCGCCGCCGAGCCGGCGTCCGGCCGCGATCTGAACGATGGGTCCGGTAGTCGGGATGAGGTGTCCCCGGTCGGGTCGGTGCCTGAGTTCGATCAGTCCGGGGATGAGCTCAGAAGGATCGAGCTTCGGTTGCTGGCCGGGCGGCGAGCGTCGGCGAATGCGATCTGGCGCGCGCTGTCAATCGCGAACCCATTCGAAATTCGACCCCGTAGCGACCGGTCGACGGCGGTCGTTTTGATGGTGCCGCTTCGCTATATCTCCCGGCGGCCCGCCGAAGCTGGCCGATCGGATGTGGTCGGTGATGTCGAGTACCTGGACCTCGACGCGTTGCGCGAGGACGGCTTCTCGGCCGAGTGGATTCAGCGTGATGGCTCGCGTTGGTTGCTCACGGAGCTTCCAGTTAACTATTCGGACCTGCCGTCGTATCCGGATCCGCCGGCACGTGAGAGCGGCGAGTGGCAGTTGCCGTCGATGCCGCTGGCGGCGGCGGTGCGGCAGCTACCGGCTGGGGCGGGGTCACCAGACGGTGTGGACCGGGTATGGCAGGTGTTGCCGGCGTTGGGTGTGGCACCGGTCGGTGAGCCGGGTGGCGTTGGTGCGGATCCCGGTCATGACGTGGCGGCCGCGTTTGGTGGTGCGTTCGTCGACTCGCATCTGAGTGGTCTCGCGGATCTGCGGCCGGGTGCGATAACGGCTGTGTGGATCGCGGGGCCGGATCGTGCGGCGGGCGTGGTGTTGGTGGAACGCCGGTTGAGTGACCAGTTGGCGCAGAGCCGGTTCGGCGGGCAGTTGGTGGCGTGGAACCCACGTGGGGAACGCGGCGACCTGTTCTTCGGATTCGATCTTGGGCAGGGCGCTCAGGCAACCACCGACGTGTTGCCGCCGTTGCTGCGAGGGCCGGTGCAGTTGGTGCGCGACGGTCAGGGGCAGCTGCGGCAGGTTGTCGTGGCGGGCTCCGGGGAGACGGTCGCCACCACGTCGTCCTCGACCGCGACGCTGGCGGACGAGTCGCGTGGCATTGGTCTGGAGATGGCCGGTGGTGTCGGCTCGGTGCCGGTTGGTGTGGCGGTTGTGTCGCGGGCTGATGATGGTGGTTGGTTGGCGGATGGGTTGCCGGTTGTTGTGCGGTCGTTGGGTGGTGCCCGTGGTGGTGTCGCTCTGCTGGCTGATGATGATTGGCGGTTGTTTGCTGATCCTGAGCGCCTGTTGCCGGACGGTACGGGGTTTGCGGTACTCGTGCATGGTGCGGGTGAGGGTGTGCGGGTTCCGGTTCGGCTCGGTGATGGCAGTGGTGGGGCGGTGGTGCTCACTGCGGAGCAGTTGTCTCAGATTCTTGACGGGGTCGCGCCTGAGGGTGTGGATCTGTTGTTGGTTGCCTGTGGTACGGGTCTGTTGGGTGACGGGTTTGCGCAGCGGTTGTCGGATGTTCGGCGGGTGGAGGTGTTGGCTCCGCCTGGTGCGGTGACGGTCGGGAGCCGGGATCAGCTTGCTGAGGTGTTGTCGTCCGGTGGTGAGTCGTGGGTGTTGTTCTCCCCGTCGGTGGAGGGTGCGTCTGGTGGTGGTTGGGATGTGGTCAACGACCTGTTGGACGGTGGCGGTTACCGGCGTTTCGACGGGATCGCGGCGGTGCCGGCGGCACCCGCGGACGGCCTGGTCCTGTCCGACAACACCCCGCAGAATCCCGGTGACGACGTCCTAAGCGACACGTCCTACGACGCCGACGATGAGGACGGAGGCTCCGTCGTCGGCGCGACAGAGCCATACCTCCAGACCGAGATCGCCCGTCAAACCGGGGTGCTGCGGTTGGCCTCGGAGGACAGCGAGCCGAGCGACTCCGATCTCAACTGGATCCAAGCCATAGGTGAGCAGTTGGCCGTGGCCGCGGTCTTCCGAGGTCGTTTCGGCATGCGGATGCCAACCGTGGGCATCGCTGTCTATCGGCCGGACGGTCAACGGCACGAGAATCCGCGGCAGGTAGCTGCCGCTCGTCGGGTGCGCCGCGAGTTGGCTCAGGTCGTATCCGCGCGGCTGCGAGATCTTGTCGAGCCTGGCTCCGGCCAGGATTCGTCGCTGAATTGGCGGATCTGGTGGCTATCACAGGCTGCGCGTCCGGATCTGGCTGGCCGGTACACCGTGGAGATTCAGCAGGCCAACGCCAGCATTCCGAGCTGGGCATGGGAATCCGATTTCAGGCAGCCGAGGATCGATACCCAGATCGCACGCGAGACGTTCGATCTGTCTCAGGAGGTCGAGCGGGTGCTCGCCTCCCGTGACAACTTCGAGGCGTTTCGGGTTCGGCTTGCATCGTCTGGACTTGACCCGTCTGATCTGGACGGGGCCATCGATAGGCCGGTAGCGGCTTACCGGGTGTTCCACTTGGAGCGCGCCGGTGCGCTCGGCGAGCGGCTCGTCATGGTCTTCCAGCTCAGGCTCGCCGTGACGGCTGCGGTTGAGGACCAGCCGAGATTGATCCGGATCGCCCAGCGGGTTATGGATCGGGTCAACGGACGGTTCACTGCGTTCGGCGACCTGCTGCACCTGGACGTTCAGATGAACTTCAACGACGCCGACGACGCCGACTGGGAGGTAAACCTCGTTGACGGTCCGGGGTCGCCTGACGGGGCTGCGAATCTCCCTGAGCTGTGGCCAGCTGACCCCCTGCTTGTCCAAGGTCGTGAGTTGGCCGATGCCGATGCCGAAGCAGCGATGCTCGCCCGGCTGCTGCGGATGTTGGGCGTCCACGACGTCGCCAGCGACGGGCCGTATTGGAATGAGATGGCCGACGGGGAGGTGCCCCACGACTATCTGCTGCGGGTCTGGTTGCTTCAGCAGACCCTCGGCGACGTGCCGGCAAACGAGTACTCGCCAGTTGAGGTCTCCCCACCCGGCTCGCCGAGCCGGTGGGCAGGGCCGGACGAGACCGGCTCCGAGGTGTCCTACACCGACGGCGGTTCCGATGGCGCTAGGCCCGAGTCCGCCGAATCCAGCGGCGACCTCGACCCGGCAGACGGGCCCGGGCCGCAGGAGCAGCAGGCCGAAAGCTTGCCTCACGTCATAGAGCTGCTGTTCGACTCGACGGACGGGGAACACCCCGGAGCCGTCGGCGACGAGATTCGAGATCTGGGTCACGAGCTCGCTCGTGCCGCGGCAATTCGGGGCCCCCTCGGCTTGCCGATGCCGATGGTCAGGATCCAGATCCCTCAGCCTGCTGGCCAACAGAGCGAGAACCCAAGGGAAGTGGCTGCTGCCCGCGAACTGTCTTCGGCGTTGACCAATCACGTGTCCGAGCACGCGCCGCAACATTTCCAGCGTCACCATGTCACGGGGTTGGTGGATGGAGAATGGGATTCGCACTGGCGCCTGCCGGTGGCGATGGAGTGGGGGGGTGAGCGGTCCGATCACGCGGGGCGGTACGTGTTGCGAGTCGCGTATGGCAACAGCACGGTTCCTAACTGGGTAATCGACAATGCAGTGCTTGGGTGGGAAATCAATTATTTGGACCCCGGGCAGGTGGCCGGACTCATTAGGGACGTGCAGGACGAACTCGTCGCAAATGAGGACTTGGTGCTTGCCCCGGTTCGGCTAGGGCCATCTGCTGGGGAGTTCAACTCAGACCTGCCGACGGCGGCGTACCGGGTGGTCGAGTTAGTGCATGATCAGCCGTCCGAGGGCCGCAACGTCCTGGTCTTTGCACTCAGTCTCCGCGTGAGCGTCGAGCAATGGACCATGAGAGAGCCGGTGAAGAGGCTCGTCGAACTGGTCGTGGGTCGGATTAACGGGCGATTCGCGCTGCCCGGCGGCAGCATGCTGCACCTGAACGTGCACCTGAACATCGCCAGGGGCGATCACACTAACGACGCCGACGACCTCGACTGGCAAGTGGTCGTTGAGCGTTCGACGTCGGATGTCGCGTCCGCCGCAAACCGTCCGGATGTATGGCCGGCAGATCTCTTTGCCGAGCCGGACGGGTCTGCCGAGGCCCAAGCGGCGCTGCTCGCCCGACTGTTGCGGATGTTGGGCGTCCATGACGTCGCCAGCGACGGGCCGGCCTGGGACGAGATGGTCGCCGGAGGTGTTCCCGACAACTATCTGCTGCGGATCTGGAGGGTCCAGCAGACCGTGGGCGACGCGCCACGCAGCCCGTTCCCGCCACTTGAGGTCTCCGCGCCCAACTTACCGGTCGCGTCGGAATTGATGGACGAGACTGGTTCCGAGTTGTCCAACGGTGACGACCCCGAAGCCGAGCCTGTGTTCCTCCCTCCATCCGTCTTCCGTACCGCCAGTGACGCCGGAAGCGACATCCTATTCACCGATGACGAGTCCGATGGGGACGACCGCGAGGCCACTGGCTTCGGCGACGACCCCACCGAGGCGTTCAACATCGAGCGGCAGACGCGCCCGGCCGAGAACTCTCCATCCGTCGTGGAGTTGGTGTTCGACTCCATGGACGAGGACCTCTCCGGAATCGGTCTCACCGCGATCCAACGACTGGCTGACCGGCTCGCTCTCGCCGCGGTCTTTCGATTCGGCCTCGGCCTACCGATGCCATCGGCGGAACTCGTCGTCCGTTATCGAAACGTCGCTCAGGAGGCGCCGCCTGCTTACCAGGTGCACCACGAGCTGCGCCGAATCGTGTCCGAGTTGGCACCGGACCACCACCAGTGGCTCTTCGATGCCGGAGTCCCGACCAGTCCATGGGATCCGTCGTGGTCACTGCAGGTTAGGCAGTCTGTGGAGGAACTGCGGCCGGATAGCCCAGGGGCCTACGGGCTGGAAGTGCGGGGCGTCGACGACGCGGTTCCGAGCTGGATGAACAGTCACGACCTCCCCACGCTGCGGATCAGCTCTGCGGAGGCGGCCGCGACGGCCCGTGCTGCAGGGGTCACTCAGGTGATGGCCGGTCAGGCCAACCTCCAGATCACAGCGGTACGTCTGGATTCGCCTGATCCGAACGAGAGTCGCCCCGTTGCGAGGTACGGGTTGCTCCGGCTCCAACCTGACGATGCGACCGGCGCCGAGAACGTGTTGGTCTTTCAGCTCGGGCTCAACGTGAACGCTGAGAGTCGGGACCGGCGCCGTCTGGGACGCCTCGTCAACCGGGTCACGGACCTCGTCAATGGGCGGTTTATTCTGCCCACCGGGGAACTGCTGCATCTGGATGTCTCGTTGACCTTCGGACATGGCGAGGCAGCCGACTGGCGGGTGAACCTGGTCGACGGTGCCGTGCCGCAAGACTCAGCTGCAATGTCGCCTGACGAATGGCCAACAGATCTTTTGCGTTCCGAAGGCAATTCGGCTGCCGAGGCGGACGCGGCGCTGCTCGCTCGGCTGCTTCGGATGCTGGGCGTCGACGACGTGGCCAGCGAAGGGCCGTATTGGGACGAAATGGTATCCGGGCAAGTTCCCACCGACTATCTGATGCGGATCTGGTTGCTTCAGCAGACCGTCGGCGATCCGCTGATCCACCGTTACTCCGAGCCTGCGATCTCGTCGGAAACTGTGCCCTATGCGGAAGTGGCCGATGCAGATTCCCGGGTCGACCTACGTATCGACCTCGAGGAGGACCCGTCGCGATATGACGGCTCGACGCTGCCCTCCGCTGTGGTCGGCACCGAACGGTTTGTTCCTGTGTTGCTTGACGAAGTAGTGGCCCGGAATATTCTCGGACTGCCGATGCCTCGGCTGGCGGTCACTTTCACCGCGAATGAAGATTCGTACGAGGGGGCCCCTGAATCGCGCCTTCTGGCGGAGTTGGAACGAGATTTCGATTATTGGCTGACGCAGGCCATGAACAGGCCTCCATTCAGTCGCGCCACGTCGTTCCTGACAAACTTACCGGACCAGATCGCCGTGGCGATGAGGCAGGCGATCCTTCCGATTCAGCGTCGCCTGAACCCGTCCGAGTGGGAACTTGCGGGGAGTCTGGAAGTCAGGTTCGCCACCCCCCGCCCCAGCCAGGGCGAAGGGCTTTTCAGTCCGGGGTTGGGGGTGCTCTCGGCCGACGAGGGGGGCGCTCCGGGCTGGTGGTGGGAGTTTGATCCGATCCCTGGCATCGAGGCTTGGCTCGCGGCGGCCGGTCCGCTCGATTTCTACCGGGTGGGCTCTCCGGGCCTTGCGGATGTTCCGTTCGACGGCGAGCACACTTCCTATCTCTACGGGAACGTAGAACTCGATGCGGGTCCCGTTCGGGTGTTCCTGTTGCGATTGAGCTGGCGTGCTGGTGAAGGAGTCGGGTCGCAGCTCCTCCGGGACCAGCAGGCGTTGGCCGAGCAGGCTGCCGCCTCGCTGAACGGTCGGTTCAACCTGCCCAGTGGCGAGCAGTTCCACTTGCTGGTCGTTCCCAGCTCGCCGGAGGAAGCCGACCAAGTAATCACTGTCTCGGCTCAGGGTGCGGCGGATGATCGGGATGGGTGGCCGGCGGGGCTGTCGGGCCGAGAGGCGCGGATACGGCTGTTGAGCATGCTGGGCGCGCGAAGCGGGACCAGCGTGGGTCGGGCTCTCGCCCAGATTTGGTTGGAATCGCGGACCGCGTGGTCGAGGTCGGAAACTGTCGATCTGTCGAGCCTGCGGGGACCGGCGGTCGGTTCGGATTCGGCCAGGGAGGGCGGTGTTGCGCTGGGCGAGGCGGGCCCTTCCCGATTGGGTCGGTCATTGGCGCCGGACCCAGGCAAGGAGGGGCCCGAATCCCCACTGCGGCGTTTGCCGAACGGCGTGTGGTTGGTGCCACCACCGGAGGTGGTTGACGGGATGCCGGTGAACGTGGCAGCGGTCGAGGCGGTGACGGCCGAGCTGGCCGCGCCGGAGGGCGTGGCGCTGGTTGTCGGTGTGCTGGTCAGGCACTACGGGATCGCCGGCCGGGGCGCGCACCGTGGGTTACTACGGGCGGTGGATCTCCTCGACGGGCCGTTCAGCGCACCGGGCGGGGCCGACGGGGTAGGGGTCAGCTCCCCGGACGTCCTGACGCTGTATGTGCGCGGGACGCAGGACGACTCCCGAAGGTTCGCCAACCGTGTGCAGTCGGCGATTGACGAGCGCGCCACGCACGGTTACCCGGTACCGCGGGCTGTGGTCTTTGCGGGTTGGGGACCATCAGCGGTTCCCGAGTGGTGGGTGACGCGCCCGGGGCAGGACGAGGCGACCGGACCATTCGACAGCCTGCGGGACGCGGTGGGTGACGCCCGAGATCGGCAGCCGCTCCGGCTCGACCTCCCTGCTGAGCTGCGACGCCGATTGGCGGGTAGAAGCTCGTTGCTCGACGACGCGGACTTGTCGTTCTTGCTTGCCGAACGCGCGGGAGTTGACCTCGACACGCAGGCGTTGGGTATGCCGTCCTATCAGGTAATTGAGGGGGATCCGCCGGTAGGTCCGCTTGGGTCGGTGCGGGTGCCGGTGGGGTCGGCCCGGACGGAATCAATGTGGCTGGACGCGGCGCGGAACTGGGTGCGGTCGCGGACGGTGCAACGGGTGCCGTTGGCGGCCGAACCCGCGGTCGAGGTGTCGCTGCCGCCGGAGGTGATGGCCCCGGTCGTCTACTTGCCGGCTGGCGAAGCTGGCCCGGAGCTGCACGTGGTGACCATCCGTCCGCCGGACGGCCTCGACGCTAACGAAAACCCCGTTTGGCGGGATCTGTGGGTTTCCGGGTTCGCTGATGGTTTCGCGGCGGAGGTGCTCCCCACCGGGCTGACCGTTGGGCGACTGATCGATCTGAGAATCCCGCTTGCCGCGCTTGACCGGCTCTTTTTTGATCCGGGTCAGTTGAACACGCAAGAGCTTCTTGAGCTGGACCCTCTGCCCTCAGACGCGACGAATGATGCCGTGGCGCAGTCGCCGATGCGGCGGGTGACCGAGACGCAGTACGCCACTCTTGTGGCGAAGAACCCGGCGGTCGAGATAAGGGTCGTGGCGCGGTATCCAGCCGGCTCGGTGCTGTGGTCCCCGCGTCATCGTCGGTGGTTGACCGGGCGTGAATACGCCCAGCTGCGGCTCCCCGACGCCGGGGAAGAGCAGCGGGTGGTGGTGGTGCTATTAGCGCCGCTGACGCCGCAGGCTGGCGGGGACGATCCCGTGTTCATCCGCGACCTGTCCAGTGCGAACACGACAGTCGTTGCGGCCAGCATCCTGCCGTCCGGTAATCCGGCCGGACCGGATGAAATGCAGTGGCGAGATCGGTCGGCGGGTTCGACGCTCGCCGGACCTGACCTCGGCAGGCTTCTGGGCTCGCGACTGGGCGTTGACCGACGACGAGGCGCGGTCAATATGATCACGAGATTGCGGGACCAGCCTGATCCGTCCGCCATGCGGGAGGAATTGTTCAGGATCCGGCGATTGAACCTGAGCGTCTGGCTCTCCGGAGCCGGCACCACCGACTTGACGTTCGGGTTTGTCGGTGTCCCCGCACCGCACACCATCTGGGACTGGTTGGCGGGCAGTGGGGGCCTCGCGGTCGGGTTCAGTGACCCCGACCATATCGATTTCGATAATTTCTACGCTACTCGGAGCGATTTAATCACCCTGACGGTGCCGGATCGCTATATCGTTCAGTACGACGCTAGTCACGCAGGTCTGCTGTACTCGATGGTGGACACCACCGCGTTGATCGACGATGGGTTCTCGGCCGAATGGATCAGGGGCGAAGGTCAGCAGTGGTCGATCACTCGGCCCGTCCCTGACGTTCCGGAACTGCCGCCGGCGCACTGGTATCTGGTGTCGGCGCCGTTGCAGACGGCGGTCTACCAACTGCCGCCCTGGGACGGCGTGTCGCTGGACTCTGTGGAACGGGTACGCCAGGTGTCGATGGCGTTGGGCGTAGTCCCGGTCGATAGCTCAGGCGACAACAGGTCCGGTCAGGACCTGGCGGTAGCGTTCGGTGGTGCGTTCACCCGCGCCGGTGTGGGCGGTCTGGTGGAACTGCGGCCGGGTGCGGCGACGCCCGTGTTGGTGGCGAGACCGGATCATCCGGAGTTCATGGCACTCGTGGAACGCCAGGTGGACGGCCAACTGGTGGTCTGGGATCCGCACGGAGACCCGGGGGAGACGTTCCTCGAATTCGATATCCCAGAGCCGTTGCCGGCGCAGGGGTCGTTGACGGCGGGGCGCCGGGCGGCGCTGGGCCTCGGGCCGGCCGCGGACGTCGCGCACGTGCTGCCGCCGGCGCTGCGGGGCCCGGTGCGCTTGGTGCTGGACAGCGAGGGTCGGCTGCAGCAGATCATGACGGCCGAACCGCCGGAATATACCGGTGGCGAGCCGGGGCAGCAGCCGGGTCCGGCGGGGTCGTTTGGTCGTGGTTGGGCGGCGGGTTCGGGTTCGGGTTTGGCTGGTGGGGTTGTTGCGTCGCGGTTTGTTGATGATGCGGCGGTGTTGGGGGTGTTGCCGTGGTTGGGGTTGGTGAATCCGGACGCCTCTGGGACGAATTGTGTGTTGGTCGCGATCGCGGCGGATATGAGTGCGGTTCCGGGTGAGGGGTTGGTGTGGCAGGCGCCGGCGGAGAGTCCGCTGCCGGAGTCGGATTTGGTGGCGTATCAGCGGCAGTTGTTGGGGTTGGCGGATGACGCTGATTCGTTGGTGTTCCGGACGGATGTGGGGTCGGTTCGGGCGGTGATGGCGGCGGCTCCGGTGGGGTCGCGGGGTGTGGTGCTGGTTCGGAGCCGGACGGTTGACGGTGGAGTGGGTGTTTCGCACGCGTTCAACGTGTTGCGGATCGAGAGTGTGGGGGCTGGCGACGACGGGGTTGTTTTTGTCGACGGGCAGCGGGGTGGGTTGGCCCGGGTGCCGGACGGCGTGGTGGATCTGGTGTTCCTGCCGGTGACCGATGGCATCGCCATGCCGGCGGGTGCGACGCGGGTCGATCCGGACGAGCTGGCGGGTCAGGCCGGAGGGCTCAGTCCCGAGGGCGAGCACGACAAGATCCTTATCCTTGCTTCAGGCATGACCTCTGTGAAGGGGCTGGTCCTGGCCACGAGGGAAGGGCTGACGGCGAAGGTCGATGATCGGCCCTACCTGCTCGGAGCCGATGGGAGGCTGCACAGGAGGGCGGACGCCGACGTTGTGCAGCCAGCCGTAGAGGTCAAGTACAACATCCTGGAGGTGACTCCGGAGCCGACCGTGTTGCATGCCTCCGGTGATCGGGGCCGGCCCTCCTGGCAATCCGTCTATGACCCCTGGCGACAGGCGACCGAACTGATGCAGCACGCCCCGATCATGAACGCCCGTGAGTGGCGGGAGGGGCAGGGGCTCGCGATTGAGGACATCTTCCGGGCCGACGACGGGTGGGTCATCACCGAGGAAGGACGCGGTGCCCGGGTCTTCTCACCCTATCTGCACAGTGAGAAGATCTACGTTCAGTGGAACGTGGGAGTCCCAGTCGCCGACCTGGCCAATTTCTACGAATTCATGGCGCAGCGCACCTTCATACGTGAACCGAAGCGGCTGCTGCTCGAGGGAATGCAGTTCGCGAATGACGTGGCTGCTCGCTATCTCGGTGTCTTCGAAGGGTCCGTGCGTGGCCTGATGCACTTTCCCGGAGTTGTCGAGCTGATCGGGTTCATGACGCTCGCGTACACACACGTTGCGGCTCGGATCGAGCATTCGGCACTCCCTGAGCCAAGTGGCATGCTCTCGAAGAATGCGATCGCGGCGGCCCTACGGAACCCACCGAGCGTGGTGCGAGCCGAGCTCCCGGAAGCCGTGCGCATGTTCCTCAATGCTGAGGCTCCCGCCATCCGCTCCCTGTTGGTCGATCGTTACCGCGCCGGGAAGCCCGACTTTGACCGTCGCTACGCGGAGCGGCACAACGAGAAGGAGTCCGGGAGCATCGATATCCTGCGGTTGGGGCAGTTCCCTTACCGCAACGAGCAGTATCTGGACAACTTCCTGCTCGACCGGCCGCAGAGAATCGTGGACCAGCATCGGGCCCTCGGCATCAATGAACAAGTGGGTCAGTTCGCCGAATTGGACGACAACGGCGGACTGCTGACGAAGTCGGTGGTGCTCGAAATCCGGAACGACCTCGACAGGATGCTGACCATCGACGAGCTTGATGTCGTCCACAGTTGGATGGCGAGTCAGTTCCGCCAGATACGTGCCCGATCTGAGCGTCAGGAGCGGCCCGAGCCCGGCCGGCTCCGGCGGAAGCGGCAGTTCAACGTCGGGCAGTCGACCGGCCCAGCTTCCCGCGGTGGGTCCCAACCCGCGAATCCAGCCGAGGGCACACCGGGGCAGCCCAGCGTTCCGGAGCGCGGGGACGCCCAGTCGGGTGGCGCCAACCCGGGTGGATCGTCTGCGAAGCCGTCTGGCCGCGATGGCCAACCAGGCCCCAGAGGCGTTCGTTGGGCGGCGGGTCCGGGTTCGGGTTCGGCTGGTGGGGTTGTTGCGTCGCGGTTTGGTGATGATGCGGCGTTGTTGGAGGTGTTGCCGTGGTTGGGGTTGGTGAATCCGGACGCCTCTGGGACGAATTGTGTGTTGGTCGCGATCGCGGCGGATATGAGTGCGGTTCCGGGTGAGGGGTTGGTGTGGCAGGCGCCGGCGGAGAGTCCGCTGCCGGAGTCGGATTTGGTGGCGTATCAGCGGCAGTTGTTGGGGTTGGCGGATGATGCTGATTCGTTGGTGTTCCGGACGGATGTGGGGTCGGTTCGGGCGGTGATGGCGGCGGCTCCGGTGGGGTCGCGGGGCGTGGTGTTGGTTCGGAGCCGGGCGCGTGGTGGTGCGATTGGCACGTCGCACGCGTTCAACGTGTTGCGGATCGAGAGTGTTGGGGCCGGCGACGACGGGGTTGTTTTTGTCGACGGGCAGCGGGGTGGGTTGGCCCGGGTGCCGGACAGCGTGGTGGATCTGCTGTTCCTGCCGGTGACCGACGGGATCGACATGCCGGCGGGTGCGGCGCGGGTCGACCCGGACGAGCTGACGGGTGCGGCCGGAGCCGTCTCTGGCGGGGACACGCCGTCGGCCGCCGCCGTGGAGTCGCCGTCCGAAGCCGACGGCTCGGCGACCCGTGACCAGCGCACCCGGCATCGCCGGATGGCTGCGGAGTTCGAAGCCGACTCGGCGGCTCCCTCCGCGCAGCAGGAGTCGCAGGTCGAGCCCACGCCAGGTCAGCGGCCAGCATCCGCAACCGAGGACCAGGTGCCGGAGGCCGAGGCATTCGACGTGCCGGCCGGGGGCGGTTCGCGACTACTGCGGCGCTTCCGGGTCGACCTGCCGTCCGAAGGCTTCGGGTCCAGACCACCCGCACAACCTGAAATCGATGTGCGCTATCTCGCCGACAGGGTCGAGCACGCCCGGCGCTCGATCTTCAGCGAATCGAGTGACGGAACGAGAAGCGTCCTGCGACCCGGCTCCGCGCTGTCGCACGCCTCGGCTCAACCGTCGGTGAGTGTGGCGTCGAGCGACGAGCCAGGTGCCGTCCCATCGGCAATGGACGTGTCGGTCGACGACGCGTCCGTCGACGACACGTCGACACCGTGGTACATCGGGCACGGTGCCAGCGGCGCGTTCAGCGTCCAGTCGGCCGGCTGGGAGAGCGAAGCCGCGCTCGCCGAGGAGATCGTGGGGGAGCTGCCAGCCCTGCCGGAAGGGCTACCGGGGGGCACCGACGCCGAGGAGGCGACGCTGCGCCAGGGGGTGCAGGACCAACTCGCCGCACTCCTCCGGGTCGAACAGCCGGCCGATGACGCCCAGCCGAGCGCCACGGCCGAACCCACCACGCCGGACGACACCGACGCCAGCACCGTCGCCGACCGGGCACTCGGCGAGGAGAACACTGAGAAGTGGCGCGACCTGCTGCGCGAGGGCTGGCTCGGGGTGATTTCCGACCGGTTGGTGCGGATCAGGCCCAGGCTGCACGCCCCGAGGGCGACGACGGGCGACGCGTCGAGCGGGAGTCAGCTCGACCTTCCCCGTACGTCGACCACGAGCAGCACCACCAGCAGACGGCAGGCGGTGCCGCGCGGCGTCGCCGGAACGTTGAGTACGGCGGCCAGCTTCGCGGTCAACTATCTCTCTCCGCTGCCTGGTGTGCGCCCGGGAACCAGCAGCACGGAGCACCGTTCGACGGTCGAGTCGTACGCGATCATTTCGGGACGGAGTCTCCGTGCGGACACCGCCGTCAGCTTCGTTAGCGGGGTGGCTTTCGAGATCTCAGTGGACGGAGTCCGCTGGGGCGAGCCGGTGCCGGTGCCGGCCGAACGTGGCCTGCTGATCGTCGACCTGCCCGAGCAGAGAGCTGGCCAGGACCCCCGACTGCGCCAGGCGCCCCTGGTCGGGCCTGCCGACGGTGCGCGGCCGGGGCCAGCGGTGGCCCGCGAGACATTGACTGCTATCAACTTCGCGAATGCCGAGCGACACCTGATCGGGAGGTTGCGGGAGGGCGGCCTTTCGGCCGCCTCCACCGCGGAGATCGTCCGGCAGGTCGTGAGCCAGCTGCTCAACGAGCAGACCGCGAGCGAACGCAGCCGTTGGTTGCTGAGCGGTGTGGACAGCACTGATCTGCTGGTGACACCGGTCGAGGGGGGACAACAGTTCCAGGGGTACGTCACCGTCGAGCTCACCCTGCGGGAGCTGCAACGTCTCGGTGCGACTCCGGACGGCACGGTCCAGGACGATCTGGGAGTCGCCCGCGGGGTGTCGGCGGGCTGGGATGAATCCTCCTCCTTCGCCGTCACCGGGGCACTGGGCTTGAACACGACGGGTGCGGGCGGCGGCGTCGAGGGTGGTTTTGGCCCGCGCGTGAACAAGAAGTGGGGACGCGCGACGGCGCAGGATCTCAGCATCGAGGGCATGAACCGCACGCTGCTCAGCCGGATGACACCGCAGGTCCGCTACCGGGCGTCGGCAACGGTGCGGGTCAGCGTCACGTCGAGCACCCACCGGTTCGACCCGGTGACCGCACCCACCGAGGCCGAGATCAGGGTGCCGGCGACCGAGACGGACGCCTTCGAGCGGGCCCACTTCGGCGCACCGATCGACACCGGGGCCGTGCCGGTTCGGTTCCGGCCACTGATCACGCCGATCCTGGAGCAGCCGCCGGCACCGATGACGGCGGACCAGATCGCCCAGCAGTTGGGCCCGAGCCGCCCGGACGCGCCCCAGGTCCGCGTACCGGACCGGCTGGCGGTGCCGCAGCCCGACGAGCCGTTGATCCTGGCTGCGCGCAGGGGCGACGGCCCGGGCACCACCAGCAGCCTGCCCGGCGGGTCGCGGGTCGCGCCGCTCGTGCTGGCGGTGCTGCGGGCCACGATCGATCCCGGCGCTGTGACCCTGAACTCCGACCAATGGGGAGAGGTACAGCGAGGCGTTTACCTCCACTACGGGACGCCCGCGCTCGAAGGTGCCCCAGGGCGGCTCCGGACCGGCATCTTCGCCACCTTCGAGGTCGGTGGGAGGCGGCACTCGGTGCTCGTCGTCGGGTATCCGAGGCAATGGCTCGACAGCCAGTCGTACCGGATGACGATCAGCAGGGAGGCGATGCGCGCGGCCGGATCGGGGGCCGGGGTCACCGTCACGCAGTCGGCGGGTGTCGGCCTCGCGGCGGGTCTCACCGTCGCGGCGGGTGATGCCAACCCAATCTCGCTCAACGCGCTGCAGACCGACCTCTCGCTGGTACGGAGCACCGAGCGCTCGCAGTCTCGGGTGGCCCGGAGCTATCGGCGTACGACGACCAACGGCATGGTGCGGGAGCACACGTACGAGATGGTGTACGAGGTCGTCGTACGGCCGGACGGCGGCGAACGGTCGACGTGGCTGATCGACGGGCCGGACGTCCGCCAGCAGGTGGTCGTGGCCGAGGAACACCTACCGCAGCAGCGGGTCACCGAAGCGGCGGCGGCAGCAGTGCAGACCCGGATCTACCTGCCCGGCACACCGCCACCGGTCAGCGCACCGCGGGTTCCGCTCGACACACTCGGCATCTCCGGGGTCTTTCCGCGCTTCGCGGATCTGCCGGAGCTGGCGGCGCTGGTGGCCCGCCTCTACGGGAGGCTCCACAACCGCTCCGAGAGCTGGTATCTGGAGCCGATGAACTGGCCCGAGGCGGTGTGGAACCTGGGGGTGTCCACCGAACTCGAGGCCAACCTCGCCGCCTTGGTCGGGCGGAGCTCACCCTGGTTCGTTCCGCTCGGGAGCCTGGACGACTGGGAGTCGGCGGCCGAGATCTCGGCCGAGGTCTCCGCGCCGGAGCACCTGCGGCACAGCGACAGCATCGTGCTCGAGCAGTACTCGCAGTTGAATGCCCACTTCGACGTGATTCAGCGGACGGAGCTGACCGGTTCGGCTGGCTCCAGCGGCAGCGGCGTCCTGCCGAACGACTCGGCGGCGCTGAACTCTCCCGACCTTGGCTTCTCCGGCGGCACGTCCAGCAACCGGGCCACGGCCGAGGCGGTCAGATCCGGTAGCAGCGGCATCACCGGCGCCACGTACGGCGATGTTGTGCGGGCCTACCGCGCCGGACGGGTCCGATTCACCGTGCGGCTGGTCCGGTGGAACGCCTCCACCAGCGCGGACCTGCGGGCGACTCTGGACCTTGAGCACGGGCTGGAGTTCGTGGTACCGGATCGGCTGGCCGCAGATCTCGGCCTGCCGAACGCGAACCCGGTCACCCAGCCGGACCGACCCCTGCGGATCGACGTGGACCCGGTGCTCGGCACGGCGGCGAGCCGCTTCGAGCGGTTACGCGCGGACGGCCTGCGGGAGCGGATCCACGCGACGCTCGTCGAGCGGAACCTCATCTCGCGCGACGACGACCGGCCGAACGAGCTGTGGCGAGGTATCTCCCGGGCCTTCTCCTCGGACGCGCTCGAGTCGTGGGCGCCGGCTGACCTGTTCGGATCGGGTGTGCACGGCTGGTTCCTGGCACCCGGGGCGTTGAACGGGATCGGTTTTGTCTTTGTCCGGATCACCGGGCACCTCGGTGCGCCGCTGTCGGACCACAGCCGGCCGGAGACGAGCCTGACCATCCACGACGAGGCGATCGATGCCGTGGAGGAGAGCGAGTCGTCGGGGTGGTCCGCTCGGGGAGGGCGTTTCGGGCTGACCCGGCGGTTGGGCGGCGGCCCCGGGGGCGGTCAGCGTACGAGCGTGCGGAACACCTTCCGGTACGGCACGTCGGGCTCGCACGAACAGCACAACGCCGTCACCTTCGTCGTCGAGATCGGCTACTCGGCCCGAATGCCGGAGGCGTTGCAGACCGTCGGCGCGGGTGCCCGATCGGTGCTCGTGGGCGTGGCGGGCTGGTTCGGGGCCGACCGGACGATGCGTACCTTCCTCGACCAACACCAGCCGTTCGTCTGGCACGAGGTGCACGAGATCGCGGGCGGTTCCGTTCGCCGGCTGCTGCCGGCGCACCTGACCAGGTCGGCGCAGGACACCAGCGAGCGATGGCTGCACCTGCTGCGCGTACCGGGGTCCGACCTGCGGCCGACGGACGCGTCACCGCCGGCCACCTCGCCGGAGTGGAACGCTCCGCCGACGGGACCGAACCTCAACACGTTGGTCTCCCAGGACCGGACCTTCGTCCCGATGGGTCTACCGGCGGCCCGCGACCTCGGGGCCGGTCTGCTCGACGCGCTCAATACGCTGGCGTCGCGACCCGAGGGGACGAATCAGGGCGCGGACCCCGCCGCCGACGTGCCGCAGGTACTCCAGGGCAACGACTCGACGTCCCGGCTGGCCCGGCTCCTGCACCAGTACCTGATGTCGGACACCGGGTTTTCGCTCGGAGACGTCCTTGTCGACCCCGCGCAGTTCACCGGCGAGCGAAACCTGCGTCCCCGCCTGGCGCAACTCCTCGCCCACCGGTACGAGCTGCCCGGCACCGGAATCCGGCTCGGCGCAGTCCTCACCGAGGTGTCGTCGCTGCTCGATGAGAACGGTCGACCGCTGCGGGCAGAGCTTGACGGACGCGGTTACGGCCAGCGGGAGACCAGCCAGATCACCATGGCCGACCCCTCAGCGGGTCGACCGGCGACGCTCGATCCCGGGCAGCGCTCGGGTCGGGGCCTGGGCGACATCATCTCGCGGGGCCCGGAGGACCGAGCGGGTTACACGTACTACCGGTACGGGATGACCGTGGTGGCGTATCTGCCGAACGGGCAGGTGGTGAACTTCGCCTATCCGGAAGGCCTGTACGGCATGAGCCGCCGACCGGCCGCCGAGTTGCTGGCGGCCCACGACCCTCGGCGGGACCGTCCCGATGCGACGGCGGATGCCGGTCCGGCGGATGCCGGCCGGGTGGAGTTGGACCGACGGTTGGTTGACGCGGTCGCTGCCCTGCCGGAGTGGGACGGACGTACGCCCGACTGTGTGATCCGGGTCGACCGGGTGTTGTCGGGGCTTGGTCTGTCGGGAGCGGTGTCCCGTGACGACGCTGAGCCTCCGGTTGATGTGGTGGCGCAGCGTCTCGGGGGTGTGTTCGGGCCGGCTGGTTTGGGCGGGTTGGCCGTGCTGGCGGCGGGGTCGGCGACGGCGGTTCACGTGGAGCGGCCGGATCGGCCGCGGCATGTGGTGTTGGTGGCGCGTCAGGTTGATGGCCGGTTGGTGTTGGTGGAGACCCAGGCTGACCGGAGCCGCCGCCTTGTGGGAGTGCGGTTGCCGGAGCCGGGTGGCGCGCCTGTCACTCTGCCGGAGGCGTTGCGTGGGCCGGTGCGGCTCGTGCTCGACGACAGCCGACATCTGCGGCAGGTGGATCTGACCGATGCGTCCGGACCGGCTGTTCATTCCAGCCGGGACGCGGTCGGCACATCGCTCACTGATGGGCTGCTGGAGGCGTCGAGCACGCGCCGAGCCGGGATGATGACCGGATCAGATGCCCACGCGAAGCTGCCAATGGAACCAAGCCGGGAAATCCGTCGCGGGGTGCGACTGGTGCCCCCGCCTCGGCGCAGCAGTGTGTCCCAGACTGAGCTTGAGCGTGCCCTGCAGGGAATTCCGGCCCGACAAGCCACGTTGCTGGTCGGCGCGGTGCTTCCGCCACCTGACGCGGTCCACGCAGAAATAGACCAGCGGCTGTATCTGGGTGCGGACTCTCAAGGCCACGTCCTCGCAGTGAGCGACCTGTTCGAGCATCTGGGAGCAAGCAGGATCAGCAATCAGATCCTGGTGCTCTACGTGCACGATGCCGACCGCACGCGAATGGAGTCGATTGCTGGTGCGATCCAACGATTGATCGACAACCGGCGTCTTAGGGGGAGATTGGTTCCTGCGGCGTTGGTGTTGTCCGGGCCGCCTTCGTGGCTCCGCAGCGCCGTGGCGAACCTCTTCAGTGGGCGGCAGCCGAGTGAGCAGTGGTACGTGCCCGAGCCGTTGTCCCACAATGTCAGCCACTTTGGCACGGTCGACGACGCCTTGGCCGCGGCCCGGCACCACGTGCGTCCGGCGGTTGACGTCTTTGATGAGGTGCGCCGTCGGCTGCGGGGTGAGGAGAATCCCTACGGCTTCACCGATGCCATTCTGGCAAGCTACCTCGACAGCGAACTCATCCCGCTGTTCCCCGAATATTCGGGGGAAGTGGTGAACAGCAGGCACGGCCCGACGGTTCGGGTACCGGTCGGTGAAGCGGAAACCTTCGCCGAACGAATCCGTGTCGTTCGGAACTGGCTACGTACGGGCGTGGTGAGGAGGGTGCCGGCCCAGGACCAAGCTGCGGTCGAAGTGCAGGTGCCAGGTCGGTTGCCCGGTGGCGTGGTCCGGCTACCAGCTTCCCGCCTAGGGCCGGAGCAGCCTGTCCTGGTTGTGCCGTCTCTCCACGTTCCGATCGGTCACGAGGCACAGGATCTGGACCTCTGGGTCACCGGATATGCCGGGAATCAGTGGGTGGCCCACGAAGTGTCCGTCGGGCTGTGGAACTATCTGATGACGAGCATCCCGCCGGACTCATTCGACCGGGTCGTTGTCGAATTAGGCGATATGAACCTAGATAGGGTTGACGGCCGACACGACCCGGGCACATTGGTGAGACCGTTGACCGACGGTCGCTGGTTCACGGCCGAGCAGTACGCGAACGAGCTGTTGCCTCCGCGTGGATTCGGACAGGGTTGGCCTGTCGTGGTGCTGCCGGACCTGCCGGCTGGCATCAGTTGGTTCGAGACGCCTTTTCACCGCGATTTGCAGCGGCACGCCATCGTCGTGACCCAGCGTCATGGTTACCTGTCGATTGGGGAAGTTGAGGCCAACAGATATTGGCAGTCGGATCAGATCGAGCCGTCGCCGACGGGCAGCCGGTACTCGATCAGCTCGCATCGGCATCTGCGACTGGCTGACCTGCTCACCGAGGTGACCGGTGGCACTCGGCCCGGCGGTAGGGCGGTCACTGAGCAGGCTGCCATCCTGGCGCTCGCGGGAGAGGCTGTGTTCCCCGACGGGACACTGTCCCCGCCGCCAGAAGTGCTGGCCGCGGCGCGCCGTGTCTTCGATCGGGCGACGCCGCCGAGGAACAACCTGGTTCGCTGGTTGCCGCTGCCCGTTCACGGGGGCCAGGTGAGCGATTGGCTCGATGGCCAGGAACTGGCCGTGTTGCGACCAAGTGGGCACTTGGTTGATTCGGAGATCGGCGTGCCGGGTCGTTATGTGCGAGACGTTCGGATGGGGGGTGAAACGTATCCGGTGGTGGACCTCGCCGCCCTGTCTGCCACCGCGCCCCGGTTCGTCCAGGTCGAGCCGCTACGCCACCTGGTGCTACCAGGCGAGCCGGCCCGAGTCGAGGGTGACGGTGGTGTGGGTGACGGGCCTGCGCCGCCGGCTTTCGCCGACCTCTATGAGCCGCCGTCGTATGTCGAGTCGCCTGCCGATGTGGGTCGGGTCGATGCCGCGGAGTACGGACGGGTGGGGCGTGCGGAGCAGGCGCGGCTGCGGGCCGGGTTGCAGGCTTTGCCGTATCCCCTCGGGGCGGGCGATGGCACGGATTCTGGGCCGTCGCGGTCGGGTTCGCAGTCGCAGTCGCAGTCGCAGTCGCAGTCGCAGGCGCCGTCGCCGTCGCCGTCGCGGTTGGCGGGGTCTGTTGGGGATCGGCTGTTGCCGGTTGCTGATGATGCGCGGGCGTTGGCGAGGCACGGGCAGGGCTGGTCGGGAGGTGCGTACCCAAGGAGTTTGACGCGCGCGCTGGCCGACCCGCCCGCATCGACGGGTGCTGCTGCCGAGGCTGACCCTGGCACGAGCGCGGACTTTTTGCGGCTTTTTGCGGCTGCCACGAGTCTCGACGATTCGCCAGGCGTCACGCCGGACCCCGTCCTGCACGTGTCCGGGTTGGCGGTCTTCGCTGGGGTGAGTGCCGGGCTGCGTGCGGGCCCGGACAACCCAGGGCGTACCGACTCGTTGGTGGCTCCGCCGATGGTGCCGCTTCCGACGTCCCCGTCGACGCAGACGCTGAACTGGCTCCGGGAGCAGGCGAGGATCCTGGCAAGCGACGCCCGCCTGGCTAGGCTCTGGCCCGTCGGTCCGAACGTGATGTGGACGTTGCCTGGGTTCCCGTCCGGTGGTCCGGACCTGACGAAGCGGTTGGCGTTCGAGATCGTGGTCGCCGTCCAGGGCGATCGCGAGACGCAGGAGACCGTGGCCCAGCGGTTGGCGAGCGTGCTCAACCGGGAACTCAACCAGCGCCTCATCCGTTGGGGTCAATGGCAGTCGGTCGCGGTGGACGTGCCGGCGGCGAGGGTCACCTATTCCCTTGCGGACTCCTCAGCGGACTCGTCGACCGATTCGGTGCGGATCAGGGATCTCGGCCTGGAACAGGTGCCGCCGGCCGAGCCTCGGGAGTTGCGTGACCAGCGCAGTGACATCCGCGCCGACCGGACGGTGGAGTTGACTCGGACTCAGCGCACGTCGCAGCCGAGCGAGGAGGACCAACAAAAGATCCGGGAGACGGCCGTCGAGGTCGCGCACCTTGCCGTGACGGCACACCGGAACGGCGTCCGGGCTCCACGGGTCGAAATGGACCTCGACTACACAGAGCACCACAGCGACGAGCGCTGGGTCAATGAGTGGGGCTCGGCGGTTCAGGGCTTGTTCCATAGCGACCTTGAGTCGGCCGTCCGTGAGCAGCTTGCGCCGGAGAGCAGCATGGTCGACGCCGTCGTCAAGAGCGTCAGATTCACGCGGGCCGGTTTGCTGGTCCGGGTCGGGTCGGCTGACCAGCCCCCACCAGCGGTGCTCAGGGTTGTGCTGCCGCCAGGGCTGCTGCCGGCACCGGTCCGTGACTCGGCGAACCCGGTACCGGACTATCTGAGTACGTGGTTGACGCACCCCGCGCTGGTCGACCAGGAGGGTTGGTGGCGGGCCGAGTCGCCGTTGCTCCAGGTGGACCAGATCGCACGGGCTCTGCCGGACGCGTCGTTCCGTTCGGTGCGTACCGAGTTGCGCGACGTCGCCGATCCGATCGGTCACGCCGAGTTGCTGATGGCGTACCAGACGCCGGTGGCGTACGACGTGGCCCGGGTCATCGTCACGCAGGTCGACGAGCACGGTGTGCGGGTGGAGACACCAGTGCGGATCTTCCGCTTGCGCATTCATCTCGTTCCCGAGCCCGGGGTCCAAGATCACCTGGTGCGAGCGTTGGGATCGCGCGCGGTGTCAGCGGTGCGCAGGCTCAACGAGCGGTTGCGATTGCCCGGTGGGGACCAGTTCCATCTGCTGCTGGAGTTCACCGAGCGGGACCGGGCGCACCACGTCGTCGCCGTACCGCGCTCGATGAGCCCAGGGGTTAACGCCGATTCGGCGCACTGGCCGGTCAGCCTGCTCCGGCCCGACCGAGCCGGTGTCAACCGGTCCGCCGAAGCGACCCTGTTGCACGAGACGATGCACCTACTGGGTCTGCACGACGAGTACCCGTCCGGTCGCAGCCGCGGGCCTGCCGCTTGGCCCGTACGCGTCTTCGCCACCCTCCTGCGGCGTGCGTCGGGGGTCGGGCGGATGCCACGCCGGACTGACCTGCCGGTGGCGTTGATGGGTCATTTCACCGACGACGCGCCCGAGCTGATCGCGGTGCGGTACCTGGCGCGCATCTGGCAGATCCAGGAAAGTCAGGTCCGCGCTCCGGAAACCACTGTGGAACGCGCTGCCCAGCGGATCGACGTGATCGCCCCACCGGACGGCAGCCGGTTGGAGGGAGCGCGGGCGGTGGCCTCGACTTTGCGCTGGCTGGTAGCCATCGACCCGGGCGTGCGAAACCTGCGGATTCTGAGCGACCAACCCTTCCGGGTGGAATTTGTCGGTGCGCTTCGGGCAGTTTCCGAAGCTGGTGGGCTGCAGCCGTACACGGGTCGGGTGTACACCGTGGTGCGGGCAGCGGACGAGGTCTCTTTCGTCAGCATGTTGAGGAGGCCCGCGGAGCTGAGGCACCCGGTGCTGGCCAGCCCCGAACCGTTCGTCACCGTACCCGCGGGGCATAGGCAGCTCGCAATCGACGTGAACGACTCTGCGCTGGACCTGGGCGACGGCGCCGGGCAGCCGGCCGTGCTGGTCAGGCCAGGATCGGTGGTGTCGGTCGAGCCGCAGGACACCGCCCCGCAGGACACCGCCCCGCAGGTTGCGGTCTCGGTCCGGTCGGGGGGGACGTCCAGGTTGGACCGAGCGCCGGCGAGTGAGCGGCACCCCGGTGCGTCGAAGCAGCCAGCAGCAATTGCTGTTCAGCAGCTCCTGTCTGGGGTACGAATGGTGCCCCCGCCCTCGGGTGGCAAGGTGTCCAAGGCCGAGCTTGAGCAGGTCATAAGGGGACTTCCGCACCGACCACATACGTTGCTGGTCGGCGCGGTGCTGCCGCTACCTGATGCGGTCCACGTGCAGGCCAACCAGCGGCTGTATCTGGGTGCGGACACTCCCCTTCAGACCCTCACAGTGGACGGCCTGTTCGAGCAGCTGGGCGAATCCGGGATCGGCAATGAGATCCTCGTGCTCTACGTGCATGATGCCGACCAGCCGCGAATAGAGGAGATTGCCCGTGCAGTCCAAAACCTGATCGACAGTCGGCGTCTTGATGGGCGGTTTGCTCCTGCGGCGTTGGTGCTGTCCGCGCCTTCCCCACCGCCCGCGCCGCCCTCGCCGCTCAGGAGCGTCTGGACGAGGGCGGTCGGTCAGCAGCAGCCGAGTGAGCCGAGTGAACAGTGGTACGTGCCCGAGCCGTTGTCCAGCAAAGTCAGCCGCTTCAACACGATCGAGCATGCCCTGGGTGCGGCCCGGCATCACGTGCGTCCGTCGGTTGACGTCGACTATGAGGTGCGTCGTCGGCTGCGGGGCGAGGACAACGCGTACGGCTTCACCGATGCTCGTTTGGCCCGCAACCTCTACGACCGAGTGGCAGAGGTCCCCGCATACTCGGGGGAGACGGTGAACATCGGGCACGGCCCGACGATTCGGGTACCGGTCGGTCGAGCGGAAGCCTTCGCCGAACGAATCCACCTCGTTCAGGACTGGCTACGTACGCGCGTGCTGAGAGAAGTTCCGGCCCAGGACCAGGCGACCGTCGAGGTTCAGGTGCCAGATGAGTTGCCTGCTGGCGTGGTCCGGCTACCGCGTTCCGAAACGGATCCGGAGCAGGATGTCCTGGTCGTGCCGTCCTACCTGGAACGAGGTAGGGAGACGGACCTCTGGGTCACCGGATACGCCGGGAATCAGTGGGCGGCCCGAGCGCTGCCCGACGACCTATGGACGTACCTGAAGGGGAGCATCCCGCCGGACTCGCTCGACCGGGTCGTTGTCGAATTGGGCGATCCGAACCGCGAAAGGGTCGATCAACACCCACGGCTCAGCCTGCTGCGACCGATGATCGGTGGTCCCTGGTTGACCGCCGAGCAGTACGCGAAAGAGTTGCTGCCACCGCGTGAGATCGGGCAGGGGCGGCCAGTCGTGGTGCTGCCGAACGTGCCGCCCAACGTGGATTGGTTCGGGTCGCCGTTCCACCGCGAGTTGCAGCGCTACGCGATTGTGGTGACTCAGCATCGCCGTAACCTGTCGAATCGAATCGATGAGGACACCTTCTGGCGGTCCGATGAGATTCTGCCGTCGTCGATGGGCTGGAGGGAACCGGTCTCGACTGAACGGCAGCATCTGGCTGCCCTGCTCACCGAGGTGACCGGTGGCCCTCGGGCCGGCGGCAGGGGGGTCTTTGGTCCGGGCGCCATTCTGGTGCTCGCCGGGGTGGCCGAGACTTTCGGCGGGACATCGTCCCCACGTCCGGAGGTGCTGGCCGCGGCGCGCCGTGTCTTCGATCGGGCGACGCCGCCGAGGAACAACCAGGTTCTCTGGTTGCTGCTGCCCGTGCCCAGGAGCCAGGTGAGCGATTGGCTCCATAGCCAGGAACTGGCCGTGTTGCGTAAAACTGAGCGCTTGGTTGATCCGAAGATCGGCGTGCCGGGTCGTTATGTGCGAGAGGTTCGGGTGGGGGGTGAGACGTATCAGTTGGTGGACCTCGCGGCCCTGTCTGCCGCTAGGCCTCAGCTCGTCCAGCAGAAGCGAAACCGCCTACTGGTGCTACCAGGCGAGTCGGCCCGAGTCGAGGGTGTCGGTGGTGTGGGTGACGGGTCCGCGCCGCCGGCTTTCGCCGACCTCTATGAGCCGCCGTCGTATGTCGAGTCGCCTGCCGATGTGGGTCGGGTCGATGCCGCGGAGTACGGACGGGTGGGGCGTGCGGAGCAGGCGCGGCTGCGGGCCGGGTTGCAGGCTTTGCCGTATCCCCTCGGGGCGGGCGATGGCACGGATTCTGGGCCGTCGCGGTCGGGTTCGCCGTCGCAGTCGCAGTCTCGGTTGGCGGGGTCTGTTGGGGATCGGTTGTTGCCGATTGCTGATGATGCGCGGGCGTTGGCGTTGTATCCGTGGTTGGGTTCGTTGAATGCGTCGGGTTCGGTGACGAACTGTGTGCTTTTGGCGATCTCGGTGGATGTGAATCTGGATCCGGATGAGACGTTCACGGTGCAGGAGGTTCCGGATGAGGATCTGTTGCCGGAGGCGTATTTGGTGGCGCGTCAGGGTCAGTTGTTGGGTGACCGGGCGCGGGTTTATCGGACGGATGTGGAGTCTGTTCGGGCGGTGTTGGCGGTGGCTCCGGTGGGGTCCCGGGGTGTGGTGTTGGTTCGGGATGGGGCGCCGCGTGTCGGGGTGGGGGCCTCGCATGCGTTCAACGTGGTGTTCGACGGTGGTGAGGTGCGGTTCCTTGATGCTCAGCGGGGTGGTTGGGCTCGGCTGCCGGACCAGGTCGGAAAGTTGTTCTTCCTTCCGATGAGCACGGGGATCGACGCGCCGGAGGCCTCGGATGTGGTCGACCCGGCGGCGTTGACCGGTGACACCGGCGGCGTTGCCGGCGAGGCCGAGCTCCGGATAGTTGTGCGGGTACGCCCCGACGTGGATCCCGGGTCGAGTCCGATTCTGGCAAAGCGCCGCGCCACCTCGGATGTCGAGACGTACGACATGAACGTGACTGTGGACAGGGCGTACCTGACCCAAACCAACGACGGACTCTTCCAGAGCCACCGAGCCTCTGCATCGGGAGGGAGAAGCGTTTCGGTCTTCATCCTTGAGCACAGGATTCACCCGACGATGGCTGATCAGCGCGCGGACGAGGGGCTGCCATCATGGGACAACGCCCTTGCGCAACTGCGTGCGGTGGTCGAAGGGGCGACGCGGGCGCCGCTCTGGAAGGGCGATTCGGATCGCGGTCATGGGCTGCCGCTGCAGGAGATCTATCGGCCCGAAGATGGATGGGAAATCACGTCACAGGGGTCGGGCGCGGAGGTGTTCGTTCCGTTCAGGACGGACACCAGCATGTACGTCCAGTGGACTGTCGACGTGCCCCTTGGTGATGGGCTCGGGCTGGCGGAATGGATCGCGGCGGAGCGCGGGCGTGATGATCAGTCGATCTACACGGAATTCCTGCGTGACGGTATCGACTTCGGTCGAGATGTTGTCGCCAGATACCTCGGCGTCGCGCCAGCTCAGGCTGACGCGCACCGGAACCTGCCGGAGGTCATGCAACTCTGGGACTTCATGACCCATACCTACACGCATGTCTCCGCCGCAGCGCAGTACGCGGCTCTCAAACCGAGGAAACTAGCGAAGAACCTGCTCCTGATCGGCCTTCGGAATCCACTATCGCTGGTCCGCGCTCATCTGCCCGAGCCGGTGCGCTTGTTCCTCGGGGCTGCCGCTCCAGACATCTCGGCTGTATGGAGTGAACGGCTCCGTGCACACCTCACCAGGTACTTCCCCGACCACGTCCAATTGGCGGAGGTAGACCTACTCGAACTCAACGGAAATCTGACGTCTCGGGTAGACCCGTTCACGATTGGCGATTATCTCAACCAAGCGCTGCTCGAGCAGCCTGGCATGGAGATTCACCAGTACGACGCAGTTGGCCTGAACAGCGGAACAGCCGATCCGAACGCGTTCACACAGCTTGTCGACAACCAGGGCCGGATGAAGACGTCCGCCGTGTACGAGCTTCGGAGGCTCAGGCGCGGGCGGCAGACGTTGGAAGGCATGGACCACGATCACAGCGCGATCGTTCACATGCTCAGCGAGCTGCGTGCCGCGGGCGAAGACAGGGAGAGGCGCGACCGATCGCCAGAGGCGGATCTGGCGTACCGGCTCAGCTCATTGCTCGGCGTGCTGGAGGAGTGGGCATCGCCGACGGACGAGATAGGCCCAATCACCACAGGCCAGCTGACGGAGATCCTGCGGCAGGTCGGCGCAATCTCCGTCGGCTCGACCCACCCGTCGTGGCCGAAACCACTGCAAGTGGTCAGGGCGCAACTGGAGGTGGTGGCCGGAGGACTTGACACCTATGTGGAGACGCCGGGGGCCCACAGCCGGACTCCGCAGTGGCAGCAGAGCATCGGGGACATCATCGGGCAGATCGACGCCCTGCTCCGGCGCTGGCACGCTCTGGTCGAAGGAAACACTGCCGGCGTCGCCGGGCTGGCTGCGCCCGTGAACGTCGGTAGGGGCGGCCCCACTCGGGTTCGGCGGGAGTGGCAGCTTGATGCCGGAGAGCAGAGTGGCCGCGCTCGCCGCAGTAGGCAGCAGCAGCCGTACCCAGCCGGGGGGAGACCCGGGCCGTCCAGCGGTGAGGAGCGTCACCGCGCCCGATCGGTTTCCGGGTACCCGAGTGGTTCGACGTCGCTGGCAAGCGGATTTGCAGCGCTGACGATGGGCGGTGCCGACTCCGGGACGACGTCTACCCCGGTCAGTTCCTCGTCGGGGTCCTCGGTCGACGGCGCGCCGCTTCGGGTGGCTGGGCTGGCGGCCTTCGCCGGGTCGGTCGGTGCGGCCGACCCGGGCGGGGCGGTGCGACAGACACTGGACTGGCTCACGTCCCACGCGAGGTCTCAGACCAGCGATGCGGCCCTGTCGAACCTCTGGCCGGACGGGCCGGATCCGGATGAGCGTCTGGCCTTCGAGATCGTGGTCAGCGTTCGCGGTGACCTTGAGACGCGGGAGACCGTGGCCCAGCGGTTGGCGAGCGCGTTCAATCGGCAGCTCAACCAGCGCCTTGTCCGTTGGGGTCAGCGGCAGGGGTCAGCAGGGGATGTGCGGCCGGCCAAGGTGACGTATCTCCTGACCGACCCGTCGGCGGATTCGTCGACAGACTGGGTACAGGTCGTGGATCTCGGCCCGGAAGAGGTGCCGCCCGCCTCGCCTCGGGTACTGCGCGGCCAGCGGGCGAACGTCTTCGACGGTCGAACGGCGGTTCTGCCGCCAGGGCTGCCGGCACCGGTCCGCGATGAGGCGAACCCTACTCCGGACTATTTGAGTACGTGGATGACGAGCCCTGCGCTGGTCACCGAGGACGGCTGGTGGCGGGCCGAGTCGCCGGTGCGGCGGGTGGACGAGATCGCTTGGGCTTTGCCGGAGGCGTCATTCCGTTCGGTGCGTACCGAGACGAACGACGTCGCCGATCCGATCGGTAACGCCGACCGGATGCTTCAAAGTTTCGTCTCGCCGGTGGCGTACGACGTGGCCCGGGTCAACGTCAGCGACGTCGATCAGCACGGTGCGCGAGTGGAGATGCCGGTACGGATCTTCCGTCTGCGCATCCATTTGGAGCGCGAGTCGGGTGTGAACCGACGACACGTAGAAGCCCTTCAGGAGCACGCGCTGACGGCGTTGGGTTGGATCAACGAGCGGCTGCGGTTGCCCGGTGGTGACCAGTTCCATCTGCTGTTGGAGTTCACCGAGCCGGACCAGGCCCACCACGTCGTTACCGTGCCGCTAGGAATGTTCGATGAAGGAGACTTCGCCAACCACGGGACCTGGCCGGTCGCGCTGCTGATAGGCCACCCGGCCAATCGTGGGCCCAGCGACCAGTACGCGCAGTCCGTCCTGCTGCACGAGATGCTGCACCTACTGGGTCTGATCGATGAGTATCCGTCCGTGCGTAGATATGACCCGGACGCGGAACCTATTCGGATCTTCGCCGCCTTCGTGCGGAGCGCGTCGGCGGATCCTCGTTCGCAGGCGTACGACGCGTCGGCGGTCGAGCGGATGCCACGCCGAACTGATGCGCCGGCGTTGATGGGGAATCTGCCCAACGACGCGCCGGAACTGATCGCGGTGCGGTACCTCGCGCGGATCTGGCAGGTCCAGGAGAGCCAGGTGCGTGCCCCGGAGACCACGGTGCGACGCACCGGCCGACGGATCGACCAGATCGACCCGCCGATCGACACCTGGACCCCGGGAGCGCTGGCGGAGGTTGAGCTGCGTCGGTTGATGCGCCTCGACCCGGGCGTGCGCAACGTGCGGATGATGGACGATGGGCGTTTCGCGGCTGACACCTCGCAGGCCGCCGCCACGGTGATTGATTCCTTCGAACTGGAGTTGTATTCGGGCAAGGCGTACACCCTGGTGCCGACCGCGGACGTGGACGATTTTGTCGCGATGCTGAATGGTCCGCCGCGCTTTTGGCCCACGGTGCTGGCCAACCCCGAGCCTTTCGCCCGGATACCAGAGGGCCACACCCAAGTGGCCTTCGATCTGGACTCCGCGTATGACGTGAGCGGCGAACCCGGGCAGCCGCGGGTGCTGATCCATTCGTCCGCCTCGGACGCGTTGCTGTGGGTCGAGCGGCGGGGCGACGGTCCCCCGGTAGGTTCCGGGACCGAGGCCGACTTGGTCGGGGCTGGTGGGGTGATGTTCGCGCGGGAGATTGCGGGTAACCCGTCGGATGACGAGGTGCTTTCGGTGTTCCCGGGGTTGTCGTCGGTTAATCCGTTGTTGACGGTGGATCGGGGCTCGGGCCGTGGGTTGGCGGACAACTGTGTGATCGCCGCTATCGCCACTGACTGGTATTTGCGGGATGGGGAGCGGTATCAGGCTGGTGGGGCGGATCCGTTGCCGGTGGGGCATCTGGTGAACCATCAGCGGGAAGAGTTGGGGCTGCCGGACGATCATCCGGGGTTGGTGTGGCGGGTCACCGGGCCTGAGTCGGTGCGGGCGGCGTTCGAGCGGTCGCAGGTCGGCTCTCGGGGCATCCTGTTGGTCCGTGACAGGTTCTCTTCGATCGCGCATGCGGTGAACGTGGTGCGTACGTCGAGCGGTGTGATGTTCCTGGATGGTCAGCAGGGTCGGGCCGCGCGGCTGCCGGAGAATCTTGCGGGCCTGGAGTTGCTGCCGATGACCGCGGATGTCGCGGTTCCGCAGGACGCACAACCCGTGTCCGGCCTGGAGGCATCGGACCTCCAGGTCGGAATGATGGCGATTTCTGAGGAGGCCGATCTCAGGGGGTTCGTCAGGATTGGGGGGGGTGCCAGTCTTGGCGGCACCTATCAGGGGGCGGATGGTCGCCAGTGGAACGTCAAGGTGGCGAAGACAGATGTCCATTCGGCGAACGAGATTGCCGCGTCGGCGTTGTACCGCCTCGCCGGGGTGGACACCCCGCAGGTGCGTCGGGGCCGGAACATTCCCGGATTGGGCTCCCTGCGGGTGACCTTCGAGGCTGTCGTGCCTGGTGCCGTTGCGGATCTTCGAATGCGGATGTACGACCCGGGCTATCTCGAAGCCGTGCAGGCCGGGTTCGCGGTTGATGCCTGGTTGGCGAACTGGGCTGTTGTGGGTACCACCTGGTCCAACATCATTACCGACGGTGACGGGCGCCCGCACCGTGTCGATCTTGGTCGTGCGCTGCTGTTCCGTGCTAGGGGAGTGCCGAAGGGCGACGCCTTCGGCGAGGTTCCGAACGAGCTTGAATCGTTGCGTGACCCTGTGAACGCCGAGACGGCGAAGCTGTTCGGGCAGATGACCGATGAGCAGCTGCGCGATTCCGCCAGGCGGCTCGCGAAGGTCACCGACGAGGCCATCACCGGCATCGTGACCGCGTCCGGTCTCGACGGCGACGTCGCCCGGCTGCTGATCAAGCGCCGCGATCACATCCTCGAATGGGCCGATAAGCCAGGGCTGCTAAAAGAGCCATCCACCTTGGACGATTCGGCGGTCCCGAAACCAACGTACTTCGCGCCCAACGTCCTGAAGATGGATACCGGGTGGTATGCCCTGTCGTTCCCGGAGAAGGAAGGCAATCTCGACCCGGTACTCAACGGGATCGTCGGCATCGGCAAGGTGCTGGCCCGGTACGCGGTTGCCCAGCGCGATGGGCGACTGCCGTCTGTGCGGTTCACCGCCTACCCTCAGCCGCAGGATCACCGAAAGCGGGGGTGGAAGCCGATCGAGGTTGCTGAGCGGGTCCGGCAGAAGTTGACCAGGAGACTGTCGGGTTGGCTGGAGAAGACGTTGCGGGCACAGCCCGACCTGGCCGGGGACGAGGCGGGAATTATTCGCGTGCGTAAGCGGCTGGCCCGTTCTCTGGTTATCGCCGAGACCGCCGAGCGTGGCCCCGTGCAACAATTGTCGGACCCGGGCGGCGAGCTTACGTATCGCATTGATGTGCACATCGACGGCATTGAGCCGCGGTCCGATGAGTCTCTCGCGGTGACCTCAGCGCAGCCTCTTCCTGTTTTCGAGGTGATGGTGCGGCAGCATCTGGCCGAGCTGCGCGGGCTGCGGGACCAGCTGATGATGACGTCCACGACCGAGCCGGAGCACGGTGGCGATTCACCCCTGATCACGTTGCTGAGAAGCTTCAGCGGCGGGGTGTTGGACCTCCTCCAACGGTTCGCTTTCATCGCCGATGCTGGCGGTGACGCGTTGGCGGACGTCGGGGGGTTGCGTGGGCCGCTGGCGAACTGGTCGGCCGCGCTGCAACAGTATTCCGGCTATATTGCTGAGTTCGCCAGGTGGGAACGGCGCGGGGTGTTGGATGGCGCCGATATGGTTCGCCGGGCCGAGCGGCTGGTGGAGCTGTTCGACGAGTCCGCGTTGGACTGGACGCGGATCCCCTACCCCGACGACCATCTGATCTGGTACGGCAACGGGAGCGACCCCAGACACCACTTCCTTACCCTTACGAAGGCCGTGCCTCGCCGAGTCTCGGCGGACCCGCCCATCGATCCGTTCGCGGTCGCGGTGTACCGAGACACCAACCTCGCTGAACTGCGAATCGCCGAACACTCGGACGACGGGCGCGATGTGATGATGTGGCGGACCGACCGGGAGCCGCTCTACCGGCTCGACGCACGGGACCCTGAAACGATCATCATGAGTGATGGCTTCGGGACGTGGAACTCCCGTGCCCCGGAAGATCTTTTCGATTACATGCTGTTCCTCGATAGGACCGCCCTGGTGTCGACCACCCGATCGAAGTCGTTCGCGGCTGAATTCGGAGGCGGTTATGTGTATGAGATCGACGCACCGGGTGGCATCGATCTGAACGCCACCCAGCGCAGATACGGCATCACAGTTCAGCTTGAGGTGGTCTTCCCGGGCGGGATCCGGTCTGAGTTCATCGTCCGCGCGTGGCAGATGAACGCTGACGGCGAGTTGGTCGTGGCCTGGGAGAACCCCGGGTATTCGCGGGCGCGGATTGATGCGCTGGCTGCCGAGGTGCTGCCGGTGGTGCCGGTTGTTGCGGGCCCGCCGGCTGGGGATGGTTCGGGCTCGGTGGTGCCGGTGGTGGTGTCGAGTCGTCCGGGGTATGCGGGGCCGCATGATGGTGTGAGTGAGTTGCCGGAGGTGGTGCACCGGGGTGAGTTCGAGGTTGAGCATCACGATGGGTCGCCGTTTGTGCGGGTCTACACGGTGGTGTCGAATCGGCAGAATCTGCATGGTGGTGATATTGGCCAGGGTTCGGCTCAAGCTGATGTGGCTGACGTTGCGCAGGATCCCGAGTCGGGCAGGATCTTGTTCGCTGAGGGTGAGCGCCGGCGGCCGTTGACGGTTATTGGTGGGCGGCCGTTGGCGGCATTGAAGTTGGCGGGGGCGATGGCTCGTTACCAGCGGGCGTTGGGGTTGCCGGAGGGTAATGAGTCGGCGCCGTTGGTGCGGTCGTTCCTGTTGCCGTTGTCGGCGTATGAGGAGTTCACCCGCAATGCGGTTGGTGTCCCGGCGTGGGGTGCGGATCTGACGGGCGTGGCGGGCATTCGGGGTGAGTTGGAGCCGAACGTGTTCGCGGTTTCGTTCGATCAGGTCGGTGAACAGCTTGCTGCGCACGCGGTGGCTGGTTCGTTGCGGACTTTCACTGATCATCCGCGTTCGTTGCCGACGGTTGGTTCCCAGGCGGGGGCTGCCGGGGTGGTGGAGTCGTTGGGTGTGTTGCGGCAGCGGTTGGGTGTGCCGGAGCGTGAGCTCAACGCGGAGTTCGATCCGTGGCCGAGTGTTTCGGAGGTGCAGGAGGGGTCGGTCGACGCGGGGCGGCCGGCTCGGGTCGCTGGTGAGTTGCGTGGGTTGTTGGTGACGTGGTGGCAGTCGCAGCAGCAGGAGTTCGACCGGCGTCATTACGCGTTGACCGAGGGTGATGACCTTCCGGTGTTCTTCCATCGGCGTCGGGCGTTGGATGGGTTCCTCGCCGCGCATGGGGTCGACCAGGCTCACGATGGTGATGTGGCGGCGTTCATGACCGCGGTGGTGGAGCCGTGGGCGGCGCAGGCGGCGATCGCGCACACCCTTGTGCAGGAGTACGAGCGGCTTCGGCAGGATCTGAACGTCACCGACGAGGTGCAGGTCGTGGACTTCACAGCCCTGCGGTTGCGGGCGGAGAGTCGCGCCGAGGCGCTCCGCCAGTTGGGCGCCGAGCTGGACCGGCTGTGGCGCGGCAACAGTCCAAGCTCGGTGCTGCAGATGGTCGACCAGCTCAGGGGGGCGCTGCCGGAGTTGTCCGGCCGGTTCGACGAAATCACGGTGTTCAACGAGTGGTATACGTACGCGGAACACGTGCAGATGGTGTTGGGGCAGTATCGGACGCTGACCGCTGCGGAACTCGGTAGCAACCCGCGTACGGCGGTGATCGCGAAGGCGATCCTGTTCCACGACATCGACAAGGTGAACGCCAAGCGGCAGTACGGCGATGACCAGGACCGGCACGATGCGGAGCCGGAACACATCCTCGCGGTCGAGTTGGTCCGGCGGTACGCGCCGTTGTTTGGTGACGAGAGTGATCTGCGGTTGGTGGTCGGTCTGGTCGACTCGGATCCGTTCGGGTTCTACCTGCGCGGGTTGCACGGGCCGCAGGAGGTGTTCTCGTACATTGCCCGGCTCGCGTTCGAGGTGGACGGTCGGGACGCGGTCGACGGGCCGTTGTCCGATGGTGACGTGGTCCGGATTCAGCAGGTGTATCGGGCCGCGCACCAGTACTACCAGGCGGACTTCTCCTCCTACACCCGGCACAGCTCGTATTTCCCCAGCGACGGTGGGCCGCAGCGCTCGGGGGAGTCAGCGTTCGACCGTTACTTCGCCGAAACCGCGGATGGGCGGTTGCGGTTGGTCGATGGTCGGTTCGAGTACGCCGGCGCGTACGCGCAGCGGATGGCGGTGTTGGATGCGGCGCTGGCCGACCCGGAGCAGATTCGGTCCTGGTATGCCGAGGTGCGGGCCGAGCAGGAGCGGGCGGCGGCGGTCGCTGAGTTGGTGTCGCGGTACGAGTTGGCTGATGACCCGCTGCGTTTGGTGACTCAGCCGGTGCGGGGCGCGCAGGGTGCCGCGTTGACGGTCGCCCGGGAATATCTGGGTGGGTCGGCCGCAGGCACCGCCGGGTCGTACACGGTCGATGACGTGATAGCTGATTACGCGGCCCGCGACCAGACGAAGACCGAGGCGGACCTGCGCGAGCGAAGCGTGCCGGCCATCATCACCACCGCCCTGGTGAACTCGTCGCTGGCGACGGGCTCCGGCACGACGGCCCGCCCTCCGGCCGTCGGGGTGTACCCCTGGTTGGCGTCGGTGAATCCGGACAACTCCAGAACGAACTGTGTGCTCGTCGCGATTGCCGCGGACATGAGCCTGCAGCCGGGTGAGACGATGACGTGGGCGGCTCCGGACGAGAGCGCCAGGCCCGAGTCCGACCTGGTGAACTACCAGCGTCAGCAGTTGGGTCTGTCCGACGACGACGTTGCTCCGATCTACCGAACGAGTGTCACGTCGGTTCGTGAGGCGATGGCGGCGGCCCCGGCCGGGTCGCGGGGTGTGATGCTGGTTCGCCCGCGCTCCGCAGACGCGGGGGTGGGCGCCGCACACGCGTACAACGTGGTGGTGCGCGGTGACGGCGTCGTGGACTTCCTCGACGTTCAGCGCGTCGACTGGGCCCGGGAGCCGAACGAGTCCGAGCAGTCCTACTTCCTCCCGCTGAGCAAGGAAGTCGGCGTGCCTGAGGAGTCGCAGGTCGTTGATCCGGCCGAGTTGAACGGCCTCGCCGGAGGGCTCGGTCCTGAGGTCGAGCGCTCGGCAATGGTCATGCTGCGCAAGGGAGTGAAGCCCGGATACGGTCTGGTGCTGGCAAGGAGGATCGCCGACGAAGGGGTCGAGACGGAGTACGACATGGAGGCCACCCTGGATACCAAGAAGTATTTCCAGGGTGCGGACCTGCTCCTCTATCCAAACCGGGAATCGGCACCGGTGCAGGTGCGCGAAGGAGGTGTGGTTAAAAATTTCTACATCATCGAGGAAAGATCCCATCCGACGGTGGTGGATCGTCATGGCGGGGACCAGGGGCGGCCGTCCTGGGACAGCATTTTTCAGGAGACGATCGACGTGGGAGACCGGTTGAAGTCGGCGCCTCGCTGGCGTTCAGCTTCAGCTGTCCGCTTGTTGGCGATTGAGGACGTCTACCCGGCCAGGGCGGGATGGGAAATCCTGCCCGAGGGCATGGGTGCGAAGATTTTTGCTCCCTACCCCGACGAGAGCTTGTACGTCCAGTGGAACGTCGGTGTGCCCATTGGTGACGGACTTGGGCTGGCAGAGTGGCTCGCACTGGACGAGAATTCCGTTTCTCCGGAAACGCAGGGAATCCTGCTCGACGGCATACAGTTCGGCCAGGACGTCGTCGCGCGGTACCTCGGTGTCACGCCGGCCGAGGTGAAGTCGTACCGGCACTTGCCGGAAGTTGCGCAACTCTGGGACTTCATGGTGCATACCTACACGCATGTCTCAGCCTCGGCCGAAGATGAGAGCGTCCGGCTGATAGGACTGACAAAGAACCTGCTCGCGGCCGGCCTTCGGAATCCGCTGTCTGTGGTCCGCGCGCAGTTGCCGGAATCGGTGCGTCTCTTCCTTGATGCCGACGCTCCGACCATCAGGCAGATGTGGGTCGATCAATTCCGTACGCACATCACTCAGCGCAGCATCTACCGCGAGGTTCAGCACCGAAAGCGGGATGACCTCGAAGTCGTCGACTTCCTCCAGCTGGAAATTAAGTCCGGCACAATCGGTCGTTATATCGATAATGCCCTGCTTGACAACCCTCAACAACACATCAGTCAGTATGACGCCGTGGGAATGAACAGCGGGTTGTCGGAGGGCTCGAAAGTTTTCGACCGTCTTGACGATAATGAAGGTCGATTGAAGAAGTCCGCCGTATACGAGCTCCGCAAGATTCGGAGGGAACGGATATCGGTGGATGAGATGGGTGCGGACCATGACAAGATTGAAAACCTGCTCGGTGATCTGCGCGCCGAGGGTGAGCGCAGGGATCGGGTCGCTGAGACGCCGTCGGCGCGGCTGACGAAGGACATCACCGAGTTTGTTCGCGTTCTTCGTGGTCCGGCACCCGGCACCGGTCATCTGCTGGGCGAGCGCCAGCTGAACGAGATTTCCCGGCGACTGGGAGGCATCCTCGTCGGCGCTGCTCACCCCGCTTGGCCGCAACCGCTGCTGCAGACCAGGCGGCAGTTGGGGGAGGCGGCCCAGCAGGTTCATCTCTACGCCAGGACGCCGGGTGCTGACAGCACCTTCGCAGCAAGTAGGGCGCGGGAGGTTCGCAGCATTCTCGGCAGAATTGACGCGCTGCTCGCGGCCTCTCCCGCCAACGTCGCGGGGATGTCGACCGCGTTCGCCGGTCTGACCACGAGTGGTCGGCCAATCCGCTACGCCAGCCAGCCACCGACCCGACAACTGCCGGGTCTCCCGGCAGCCGGCTCCAGCGCGAGCCACGTCCCGCACACCGCCCGCTCGGGCCTCCCGGGGCATCCTGGGTCAGCTGCCCAGCCGCCACGGACGCCGGGCGAGATCGCCCGCGAGATGTGGGGGCCGCTGCCGTACCGGGGGCCGGAGCCGTACCGGGGGCCGGAGCCGGACCCACGCCAGCGGCCGAGGCGCTGACTTCCGGCACGGCGGATGTGATGACAGGCCGTGAGATGTTCGTGACGGAATTGAACCGGACCACGTCGGCGGACGTTGTCCCGTCGCGGAGATGCTCCGGTCGGGTCCGGTGCCGCTCGACGCGCCGAGGGAAGGACCACGCGCTGCAATGAGCCAGACAACCGAGAGCCGGACGGATCAGACCGGCGCTTTCCACCAACTGTTGCTGCGGATGGCCGGCCGGCTGCCCGACGAGCTGATCGTCGAGACCCGACGCTGGCTCGCCGAGGGCGAGTTCGTGGAGATCGCCCAGGCGGTGGCCTTCGCCGCGCTCGCCGGTCAGATCGCGGTGACCGAGGCCGATGCCGCGCTGCTCACCGACGTCCTGCGTGCCGCCGGCGAGGACGTCGAGGCGCTGGCCGCGCTCGAACACTCCGATGCCGCCTCGCAACCGCTGTACGGGGCGGCGCCGGTCAGCCCCGAGGTGCTGGAGCAGTACGGCTCCGCCGTCCCGTACAGCATCGATTTGACGGTGCCGTACACCGGACCGGGCGGGATGGACGAGGTCGACGCCGCAGCTGTCGCGGCGATGGCGTCGCTGGCCACGGACGCCCCGGTTCGTGCGCTCTGGCGCGTCTGGCGGTTCCCGTCGATGGGCATCCAGCAGCCGCAGGCTCGCCGGGTGTTCCTGCTTCAGGCCGATGATGAGACAGCCCTTCCCGGGCTGGCCGTCAAGCTTCAGGACGTGCTGGCCGTCGCCGGGGAGAGCCACCCGCAGGTGGAGGCTTTTGTAGACCCCGACACGATGCCGCCCTACCAGCGGACCGCCCTCGGCTTCGCCGCGCTGCTCTGGACGGCCACACCGGGGGAGGCACCACTCGTCGTGCCGGTCTTCGACACCGCTGAACCCGGTGCCGAACCCGGCTTCGACCCGACGCACCCCCGGCTCGACCAGGCCGAAAATGATCGCGTCGCGGACTACCTCGACGCGGGCGTGCCACTGCTGATCACGCCGGACCACGCGCCCGACGTACTCGATCCGGAGCGGCCGGAGGTGGTGCCGGCGGTGGTCCGGACCGACGGACGGTGGATCTGGACCGAAGCGACCGCTTACTACCTGCGGAGCTACGGCCTGGCGCCCGCCCCCGACCTGCTCGACGAGATCCGGGCCAACGACTATCTTCCGCCCGAGGTCGACGCGGTGGCGCTGCACCGGGCGTTGTCGGTGCTTTACGCCGCGGCCACCGAGGTCGCCACCGCCGACGACACCGAGGTGCCCGGCGATGCCGCTCGCCCAGACGAGGCCCGGACCGAGTCGGTGGAGAGCGCTCGCGTGCACTAGTGCTCTGATCGGGAACGTTGTGATGAGGAGGGCCAGATCGGTGACCGGGGCCATAGCCCGATCCTCGAACTTTCCGGTGTTTCCGCGCATCGTGCCAACTGTGAACGCGTGGACGGTGGACCCTGAACAGCGGGGATCGGCGTCCCGCAACCGACAACAGGGGGTTCTGATGACGGAGAATGATTCAACCGCGAAGGCCGCACTCGCCTTCCAGGCAGGCATCGAAGATCTGGCGGCGGCGATTCCCGGCTCATACCGCGAGCGAGGTGCGAATGGCACTTTGCTCGCCCTGACGCGCGCCATGGTTCCGGCGCTGAATCCCATCCTCAGCGCCGCCGCCACGCCCGATGCCGCCGAGATCGCCGCGTTGGCGGAGGTCGCCGACCGGGAGTCCGGGCCGGCGCCCTGGAGCATCCGGCTGCGCGGGGAGCCGGGCCCGGCGATCATGGAGACGGCGACGCGGTACGGCCTGACCACCACGTCCAAGCAACCGTTCATGCTCGTGTCGCTTGACGGGTACGGTCCGACGCGGCCCGAACCCGTCAGCGAGGTGCGGGTACGTCGCCTGTCGGGAGACGAGGCCGCGATCTTCGCCGCCGTACTCAGCGCGGGATTCGGCGCCCCGCCGGAGATGATCTCCGCCATCTACATGCCAGCCGTGCTGGACAGGGCCGGCACCTCGGCGTACGTGGCCGAGAACGACCGGGGGGAGGCCGTGTCGGCCGGAGTCGCATTCCTCAACGACCAGTACCTCGGCCTGGCCAACATCTCGACGGTTCCCGCATTCCAGCGTCGGGGGTACGGGCGTGCCCTCACCGAGGCGATGCTCCGCGACGGTCACACGGCGGGCGCCCAGGCCGCGTACCTGCACGCGGATGAGCCGTCCCTGCCCTTCTTCGAGAGCGTCGGATTCCGCACGACGGAGTACTGGACGATGCTCAGCGCCTTCTGAGGTCCGCGGAGAGCCGGGAGGAATCTGCACGGTCCTCCCGGCTCTCCCAGCCATCAGCCGCGCCTGGACAACGTTGCCCCGGCGTGCCACCCAACCCGGCCAACCTTCCCGGTCAGGGCACTGGCGGCTCTACCCGCCGTGTGCTGGTCGGTGCTGGTGACCGAACCCGTCACAGCGACGGCCGGCCCGGCCACGGAAGCGCCCATGTCGGAGGGTCGAACGGCCGGACCGCGCCTGTCTCCAAATTTGCGGCCCACCGGAATTGAACCGAAGGCCGGTTTGCAGCGTCGTCGGAACGGGTGCCTTGTCGGTTTCAACGACAAGGCGTGTCACGAGCGTGTGGCGAGGCGAAGGGGGCCGCCGGTGACGGCGAAGGTACGGGCCTGGTCGAGTGTGCTGGGTTGTCTGGCACTGTTGGCGGTGCTCACGCAGACGACCAGGCCGGGTCAGGCTGAAGGAGCGGTGGCGAAACCCTGGTTGGTCCAGGTGGCCACCACGCCGTCGGCGGCTACCCCTTCCGCGTCGACGACGGCCGGTGGGTCGGCGGCGACGCCTCGGCCGACGGCCACCAACACCGTCGGCGACGAGTACCTCAAGTACTACCCGGTGACCGCCGCCGACCAGGGGGCGAAGAGCCTGACGGAGATCGCCGGGCGGCTGCTCGGCACCACCGGTCGGGCTAAGGACATCTACCACCTCAACGTCGGCCGGATCCAGCCCGACGGGCAGGCGCTGACCGATTCGATGCAGTTGCGCGCCGGCTGGTTGCTGGTGCTGCCCTGGGACGCGGTCGGCGAGGGTGTCCAGTACGGCCTGCTGCCCACCGAGGCACCCGTACCCGCAACAGCCGCCCCGTCACCGCAGGGTGCCGCGCCGTCGGTGGCAGCCTCGGCGCCGAAGCCCCCCGCCGGTGGCTCGTCAGCACCGCAGTCGCCCGCCGCCACCCAGCCGAGCCGGCCACCAGCGAGCGTTGCACCACCGGCGAACCCGCCGGCCAGCGCTGCGCCGGCTCCCACGAAGGCACCCGTCCCGGCGGCTCCTCCGGCGTCCTCGCGGCCACCTGCTCCGGCGGCTCCGCCGGCTTCCGCGCAGCCACCTGCTCCGGCCTCCACCCCGGCTGCTCCACCGGCCTCCACCCCGGCGGCTCCACCGGCCTCCACCCCGGCGGCTCCACCGGCCTCCACCCCGGCGGCTCCGCCAGTTACCGGCACCCCAGGCGCGGGTGCGAAGCCGACGCCGAACGAGCACTGCACCGTGTCGCCGTCGACCAGCACCAACTCCGGCTGGGCACACGAGCGGATGGCGGCCGACCAGGCCTGGGGTCGTACCCAGGGTGAGGGTGTTCTGGTCGCGGTCATCGATTCGGGCGTCGACGCCAACCTGCCGGAGTTGTCCGGCCGGGTCGCCGTCGGCGCGGACATCCCCACGGGCAGCGGCCGGGGCAACACCGACTGCCTCGGTTCCGGCACCGCGATGGCCAGCATCGTCGCCGCCTCGCCCGGCACGGCGGCCCCGAGTAACAAGATGGCCGGGATGGCGCCAGCGGCGACGATCCTGCCGCTGCGGGTGGTGCACAACTCACCGAAGTCCGCACCGGCTGACGCGGCAACCGCGATCGAGGTCGCGGTCTCCGCAGGTGCCAAGGTGGTCGCACTCGGGTCCTACGTGGACCTGTCCGACCCGGCCGTCCGAGACGCGATCGAATCGGCTCTCGAACATGACGTCGTGGTGGTGGCGTCGGCGCCTACCGCGGAGACGAACGCGTCGCCACAGCCGGGGATGCCCGGCCTGCTCCGGGTCGGTGGGGTCGGCGCCGAGGGCCAACCGGCGGCGAACTACCGCGCCTCCGAGGTCGACGTGACCGCACCCGGCATCGACGTGGCCAGCCTCGGGGTCAGTGGCTCGGGCCTGCGCGCCAGCAGTGGCTCGCAGTACGCGGTCGCCTTCGTGGCCGGTGCGGTGACCCTGGTCCGGTCGGCGTTCCCGAACCTCGACGCCGGCCAGGTGGTACAACGGATCAAGTCGACGGCAGACCGTGCCGGGCATGACGACCCGGATCCGGTCACCGGCTGGGGCATGATCAACCCGAACGCGGCCGTGACGATGGTGCTCGCCTCGGAGGCGCGGCCCCTCGATGCTGACGGTGGGTCCGGGCCGGGTCCGATCCGCGTTCTCACCATCGCCATGGTGGTCGTCGTCGGGCTCGCGGCTGCCGCGCTTCTCGCCCGCCGCCCGTCGGCGGCAGCAGTGGCGGCAGGGGAGGCCCCGCCGACTGCCCGCGCCGTGGGTCGCGTCGGCGTGCCGATGGAAGCGGATACGCCAGGTGGGGACGGCGCCGCATCGAAGACGGGCAGCCTCGGTGACCCGGATGGCGTACCGGACGCGGGCAGCCTGGGCAAAGTGGACGCGGCAGCCGAACCAGCGGCGGACCCGGCCACTGCGCCAAATGAACCGCTCGTCGTGCCGAAACCCGGCGCATCGAGTGGGGTGAACGACCGTGACGAACTGCGGCCAGGGAACGAAGGGACCGGTCCCAAAAAGCATCCGACCCCGTGACCGGGTGCGGTGGCGCCACCCGGACAGGGTCGGGTGGCGCCACCGCACGGAGTCCCGTCGGCCTGGGCCAGACGGGCGATAGCTGGCGCGCTGTTATCGCAGGTCAAAGGCAGAATGCTCCGGGCCTGAGGGCTGGTGGAACCGCTCCCGGTCTGTAAAACTCTTCGGATCTGAACGAGGCTGGCCGGAGGGGTTGAAGGCGGCACGAACCGATCCGGTCGGCGACAGCGTGAGGGCCATTCCGTCAAGGACGGTGTGGCCCTCGGGACTTTGACGGGAGGAGGCGTTCGTCATGGCCATTGAAATGTCGGACGGCGGCGCCGAACTCCTCAAGTGGCTCACGGGCGAGGAACTTCCCGCGACCAATCCTGACAAACTGCGTCTGATCGCACAGGCTCACCTCGACGCCGCTGATGGCGTGGAGGACGTCATACCGATCCTCGCTGCCGCGGTCGCCAGCATCAGCAGTGGTGTGGTGGGCCAATCCAGCCAGGCGTTCGTCGACATGTCGAAGGACTACCTCGGCGACGACGGCTACCTGATGATCGCGTCCCGGTACGTCCGCCGGTTGGGTGACGGTCTGGACGATACCGCCAACCAGCTCGACTACACCCAAATCATGATCGTCCTGACGATCGTCGAACTGATGGTCACCCTAGCGATCGCCGCCGCGATCGCCTGGTTCTATCCGGGCATCCTGGAAGAACTGGCGATGAGGCTGCTGGTCGACAAGTTCAAGATCGCGGTCTGGCTGGCCCGCCTGATCATCGCGGTGGCGCTCGGTCAGGTGGCCGGCGTTGGTCTGCAGGTGTTGATGGACGTGATCGCGCAAGCCGAGCTGCGACGGAGGGGCCACCAGCACGGCTGGAACTCGCAGTTGACGAAGAACGCCGCAGCGGTTGGCTCGTGGACCGGGCTGATCGGTGCGGCGATGGGCGGCGCCGGCGGGGTCCTCGGCGGGCTTAGCGGTCGGTTCCTCCGTGATGCGGCCGGGCGGGCCAGCCAACGTGTCCAGGATGCTGCGCGGGGGGTGGCCGGGGGCGCGGCGGACGGGGGCAAGGCGGTCGGAGGCGCGGCCGTCGGAGGAGCGGCGGCCGGGGGCGCGGTCAAGGGGGCATTGGGCGCTGCGGCGGATTCCGGGGCCCGGAGCGCGGCGGATGCGGTGGCCAATCAGGCCAATCGGAGCGTGTTGCACGAGTTCGTCGACAATGTTTTGTCCGAGGGGGCCGTCGAGGTCGTCGGCGAGGGCACCTTCAATATGCTCACTGGAGACGGCTGGCAGTGGAGTACGGTGCCGGTCACCGCCGTCTCCGGCATGCTCTCCGGTGCCGTTGAGGGCGCGGGGGACATCGGCGGCAGCAAACTTCGCCAGATCACCCATCCCGATGCCACAGCGGATCGCAACCAGACCCGCAATCAGGGCGACCTGCCTGAAAAGACGTTGCCTCCGAGCAGCGCCCCGGCGCCTGATCCTGGCGGTCCTGGTTTTGGTGAGCCTGGTCCGGGCGGGTCCGTTCCTGGCGGGTCCGATCCTGGCCTGCCCGGAGACACCGGGGGCACGACGACCGGAACCGGCCCGTCCGCCATCCCGAGAACCGGCCCGGAGCTACCTGCCGGGGGCCGTCCCACGCCAACCACCACAGGCGACACACTCCCGTCGGGCGAACCCACCCAAGACACCACCGGGCCGACCCCGATCGTTCGGACAACCCCCAACGTCTCGGGTCCCTCGACCAGTCCGGCGACTACGACTGCCCCGACGCCGCCGTCGACGCCGGCTTCACCTTCGGTGGTGGTGTCGTCGCCGGCTTCGCCTTCGGCGGTGGTGTCGCCGTCGCCGTCGACGCCGGCTTCGCCTTCGGCGGTGGTGTCGCCGCCGTCGACGCCGGCTTCGCCTTCGGCGGTGGTGTCGTCGACGCCAGCTTCGCCTTCGGCGGTGGTGTCGTCGTCGTCGACGCCGGCTTCGCCTTCGGCCGTGGTGACGTCGCCGTCATCGCCGGGGCAGCCTTCGACCGCACCGACGCCACCGCAGTCTCCGTCCGCGCCAGCATCTTCGGTCAACCCGCCGGCGCCGGGCGCTTCAGCGACCCAGGCGGGCACGTCGGCCGCGGCGGGCACGTCGGCCGCGGCGGGCACGTCGGCCGCGGCGGGGACGTCGGCCGCGGCGGGCACGGCGGGCACGTCGACCCCGGCCAGCCCGGGGACCGCGACGGGTGCAGCCGGCAATGCCCGCCAGGACACCGTGCCAGCGCCGGTGCGCGGCACCACCGAGACAACGTTAACCTCGGATCGCTCCGCCGGGCCACAGCCCGTCACCAGCCCGGCAGCGCAGGCAGGACGTGCCCCCGCACCGGTGAGTCCAGTGCTGAGCGGCCCGACGAGCGCGACGGTCCCCGGCTCCGTCGCCGCCGATACCCCAGGGGCGTCGTCAACCTCAGGGACGTCGTCCACCATGGCCAGGTCGACAGCATCGGTGACGCCGCTCGTCGACGACGCCGGTCGTCCGCTGCCGTCGATGGATCAGCCGATCGCGCCGACACAGCCGATCACTGCGGCGGAACCCCACCTCACGACGGACGCGGTCACGTACGTTGATCCGGCGCAGAGCGGCTCGGCCGTCTCGACTGTGCCGATGTCCGCGCCACTTACCGCTGCGGCGACCGAGCTGGACCACCTGTCGCCGGAGCAACTGGACACGCTCGACGCGTTCGCGGCCACGGTGGCGTGGGAGGCGGTGCGGCAGGCCGGCACCAGGGCGGACCCGCAACCCGTCCAGGTGAAACCGGCCCGCCCGGACCGCCCGTCCGGTCGTTCGCGTACGCCTCGGAAGAGACTGCGGGACGAGCAGGTGGCCTGGCGTATTCAGGCCGACCTGAAGGTGTTGGTGGACGCGCACCTTGCGACGTTGCGGCGCGACGGATTCGCCGGCCCGAACGTTCAGGTGTGGATGGCTGACGCCCGGGGGCGGTTGGGGACACCTCCGCAGAAGCCAACCGACGCCGGGCCCGCTTCGCCGCTCTCCGCGTGGGGGTGGGAGGTACTGCGTTCGGCCGCCGCCGAGGTGTACGTCGCGGACCGGACGCCACGGCAGAAGTCGCTGCCCCGGCTGGCCGACTGGCTGGCCACGGTCGACCCGTCGGCCGTGGCCGACACCGTTGACCAGGTCGCGGCGGCGCTCGCCGTTTTCGGCGTGCTGCACGGGCGCGTGGCGAATGCTCCACTGCCGGCGGGTCTCCTGGATCAGCCCCAACCGGCCGTGTTGGCGTCCGCCCTCGGTGGGACGCTCACGCCGATGGGTGACGCCCGCATGGTGTTCGGCGCGGTGCGGCGTACGCCGGGCGCGATGGCCCTGATCGAGACGCCGGGCGACCCGAGCCGGGTCTTCTGGCTCCTGGCCGATGACCGGACCGGCACGGTCATCCCCCGGTACGTCGACCCGGCCGCGCCCGGATCGCTCGTCCGGGCAGCCCGGGCACCGGGACCGGCGTCCGACGGATGGGGTCGGGCGATGGCGCTGCCCGGCGCCCGGGTGCTGGTACTTGATCCCGCCGGGCGGCCGACCACTTCTGCGGCACTGCTCGCCGCCGTGCCCACCCCGTCGATGAACCGGTCAGAGCGTGGCGGCTTCGGGCCGGACCGCACCCTGGACGCGTTGCTCATCCCGAGGCTCGCGGGGGCCGTGCCGGGAGCTTTGCGGGTCCGCTTTCCCGGGCGGCCGGCGCGAACGTTCCCCGAGGATCAGCCGTCCGCTGGCCGTCCGGTCGTCGCTCCCGAGCCGCCGACGATCTCACCTGCCCCCCGCGTCGTGACCCCGGCGCCCGCGCCCACGGTGCTGTCGGCGGTGCCGAACAGTAGTGCCGAGGCGGCCGTACCGGCGACATCTTCGCCCCAGGGGCTCCAGGCCGGTGCGCAGGAGACGACACCGGAGTCGGTCGCCCCCGCCCCGGTGTGGTCGTTTGTCCGCGCCGACCCGACAGAGGCGAGTCAAGTTCGGAGGACCGTTTCGCGGGCGGTGTGGATGTTGAACATGCCGGCCACCCCGACTGACCCGGAAGGCTGGTCCGCGGGGCTGGTCAGCCGAACTCGGGAGCTCATGGTTGGGGCCGGGCTGCCCGTTGGCGACGACCATCCGATGATTCGGGCACTGGCCGAAGAACCGGAGACGTTCCTGCAATCGCGGCGCGCGTTCGACGTGCGGGTTCCGTACCGCCGTTGGTATGGGCGGGGAACGTTCCAGACGGTCTGGGTCGAGTTGGTACCCCGTCCTCAAGGCGACGACCTGGTACGCAAGGACGTGCGATCCGCAGTGGACCGGTACAGCCGGGACCGGGTGGCCAATGAGCAGAACAGGGATCCGGGCGAAGGTTCGATGTGGCACGTCGCAGTGCCGCTGCAGGCTGCCGGCGTACCGCTGACACTGAATTTTGGGGTGAGCGACGCGGGGATGCACCACGGTGCCAGTACGTCGGCCGCGGCCGTCGACTATCAGGTGGTGTACGGCGACAACGAGTCGTTCCTGGTGGAATCGGAGCTGGACCTGGTCGTTCACCGCGACCAGACGGACGGCCCGCCCATCATCCAAGAGTCGGTGGGCAGGCACTGGTTCCGGGTCAGCAAGCGGCTCGCGCTCATGGACCTGGACGAATCCGGTGCCCCCCCGATTCAGCTGGACGACTCTGCTCGCAGCCTGTTGGCGACCAACATGGCCGCGTTGCAGGTGATCGACGACGGCGCGGCCGCCCGGCAGGCGGTGAGTTTGTTGAGCGATGTGCCGGTCGTCGAGCCGGGTAGTGACGGCCGGCAGGATGTCCGTAACCAGTGGTCGAGCCTGCAGCTCAGGCGGCTGCTCAGCGGCACCCTGGCCCCGCAGGCGGTCGCCAGCCGGGAACGGTTCGGCATGCCGCGGGCCGCCGGCGGGCTGGTCGCGAAGGTCCGGTTGGTCTCCATGCAGTCGGTCGGCACGCCGGGTGGACCCACCCGTCTGCGGCAGCAGCCGATTTTCGGCAGCGACTCCGGAACGAGCATGGAGAGCGGTTCGGGTGGGCGGGCGCGGGCCATGGTCAGCGCGTTCATACCCTTCGTGCGGTTCTCCGTCGGACCGGTCGTGACCCGTGGCAGCTCGGTCAGTGCCGGAACGTCGTCGGGTAGCAACAGCCGGGTCAGCCAGGAGGCGCAGACACCGAGCGTCGTCGTCAGGACCAAGTACGAGCTGACGCTCGCGCGGGCGACCTTCCGCAACCGGCTGCGTTTCTGGGTCAGCCGTGGGCCGACACGGGGGAGCGAGACGGTCACGTTGAACGTGATCGAGGAGGTGCCGGCCGGTGTCTACCGGGCGGCGGCCCAACCACCGGCCACGCTGGCGAGCGTTGCGACGGACTCCGATACCGCGGCGGAGCCGCAGGTGGAGCCGTTGACGGAGACGTCCGGGAGAGCCGGACCATTGCCGCCGGCGGCAATGCCCACGGTCCCACGCCCTGCTCCGCCTACCACGCCCGCGGTGCCGACGCCGGACCGGTTGATGGTCGATCGGGTGCGGACCATGGCGGTGCGCGAGGAGGCCCGGCACCTTCCCCGTTACGTGTGGAACGACGATCGGTTGCGGGTCGGCCAAACCACGTTGTTGGGCGCGCGGGAAATCTCCGACCGCGTCGCCGAGGCCGTGCAGGACATCCTGGCGCTGCCGGAGAACGCGGAGTTCCGCGATCTGCTGCCCGACTGGAACCTGCCCAAGACCAAGAAGAAGGTGATCCGGCAGGTCCTGCAGGCGCTGACCAACCAGGAGAGCTGGGACCTGCAGAGCGGTCCGACCAGGATCGCCGCCGAGGTGCTCACCTTCACTACCGACCAGGTGGTCGTGCGGCTGGAGATGCCGGACAACAGCATCCGCCGAAGCTTGGCCGTGGTGATCTCTGCGCGTCGGACTCAGCCGGGCACCGAGCCGGAGTATCTCGGCGTACGGGACGAGAACCAGGAACCGCCCGCTGCGGGAGAGCCAGCAAAGAGGACACTCGAAGCGATCAAGGAGGCGGACGAGAAGTCCGCCGATGTTGACGCCGAGAGTGCAGACGCCCTGGTCCAGCGAGTGAAGCCGGTGGTCCGTATCCTGCCCCCGGCTAGACAGCGCCATCGACGGGCGAAGTGGGGCTCGTTCCGGCTCAGCGGGGGGATGTCCACCGCTGTCGGCGTGGACCTCGACGTCCGTGCTGCGCGACTGATCAATCTCGGCGCCCGCGGACGCTACACACAGGCGCGTAGGACCACGACGAGCAGCGGTAGCGAGGAGGTGTTCCTGGACTACGGTGACGCCGCCCAGGCACTCTTCGCCGACCAGCAGGAAATCACAGTCGAGGTTCACGCGCTCGACGAGGCGACCGGGACGGTTCGGAACCTGTGGCGTCGGGCACGCGGCAGCACGCCCACCGCCCGGCGAATGCCCGGTGATGGACTGGGCCAGTTCCGGCACTGGTTGGTCTTCGAGGTCTCGAAGGACATGACCCTCGACGACGCGCGGATGGTCAGCGCACCGCCGATCGAGTTGCAACGGCCACAGGTTCGGGCAATCCAGACCCAGGGGCGGGGGGCGCAAGTCTTCGGTCTACCTCTGGAGGTGCCATCCGCGGATCTCGTCGTCAACTGGGACCACGTCTCGTACGTGCATGGTGCCGAACAGCTTCGTGCCGCGGTCGCACAGGTGATCACCGAGGCGCGGGACGCCATGGTCGCGGCCGGGGCGATCGCCCGTGGTACCTCCGTCGGGGTGGCCACGCCGGGAAGCAGCTCGCACCTGCAACTGAATCGGCAGATCAACGCGGATCGGCTGGCAGCCGCCCTGCCCAGCATGTCCCGACAGGCAGTCCAGTTGTACGACCTGGGCGAAATCATCGGCGATCCGTCGATCCAGGGCACTCTTTACGTCCGGGCGATCGTACGCAAGACCAAGACCAGGCCGGGCCCACAGGGAGTCGTGCCGCACGGTGGTGAGCACAGTGTCACCGGCTCGCTGAGTATCAGCGGCTCCCGTTCCAGGGGTGGCCAGGTCGCGGCTTCCGGTGGCCTCAGCTATGGGGACAGTGTTGGGTCGGCATCGCTTGGCGGGGCGGTAATGCAGCGCCGTACGCTCCGGTACAGCACGACGAAGACACTCGGGCTCGCTGGTGAGATCGAGCGGAACAACACCTGGGACCCAGGTTCCGGTGTTGCCGTACCCATCATCGCGGAAGAAATCGAGTTCGAGGTCTACGGGACGCTGTTCAACCCGAAGTGGCGCGCCCACGATCGGCCCTTCTCGGCCAGCCGACGCGTCACCGGCGTGACGGCGATCGGCATGATGATGGCCGACACCGCCCGCCGTGGCGGCGTTCTCGACCCGCTGCTGGAACCTGCCCCCAACGAACCGAAGATGAGCCTGCCGAGACTGCTCAATTCGGATTCGCAACAGGCACTCACCCTTCCGGCCGGCCCGTTGCCCCTGCCGCCGCGCAACCTCGGCGCTGGCCAACCCCTCAATCTGCGCCCGCTGGGCATGGAGGTGGTCAAGTGGTTGAGCGAGATCAAACTGCCACAGACAATCGTCTGGGGCGATGGCGTGCGCCTGATCGAGAACGACGCGGTTGGCCGGGAGAACATCGCGGTCATTTTGAATCACACCAGTGTCGAGTACCTGGCAGGGCACTGGGGCACGATCACCGACGGTGGTGTGTCGTTCCTCCTGACCTATCCCGGCGCGGTTGCCCGCGATCACGTGCAGGTGATCATGCAGATGGTGGCGGCCCAGGATGAAAACGGGAGGGCGATCGAGCCGGAGATCCATCGGGTGTTCGCGAGTCCGTTGAACATCGAAATGGACGTGTTCGGAGGTGTCTCGCGCACCAAGAGAACCGGTTTGGGTCACACCAAGGTCAACATCGCCACCTTCGAGCCAGGCGGGTCGGGAGGGGAGAGCGGTGCACGTTCCGGTGGCGGTGACGTGTCCGCACTGAGCGGGACGTCGCGCTACACGGGTCGGATGAAAAGCGTCTCCGATCAGCAGATGACCATTGTCGAGCTCGGCGGCGCGTGGGCCGAGATGCGGCAGCACGCAAAAATTGAGCTGCGGGCGTACCACGCCGGGAGACTACTCGGTGCGCCGCTGCAGATCGACCAGGATCTGCAGTTGGACCGCTTCGCCACTCACCTGTCCACGCGGGCCCCCGGGCCGGCGGAGGTGCTGCCGGATCCCTCCGTGGTGCTGCTGCCGCGTGCGCCGAGCCTCGAACAGGCAGCGGATTGGCAGTCCGGAACAGTGCCGCTGCCAAACGAGCGGTCCACTGCGATTGGGTTGCCGGCGCAGTTCCAGGTGCTCGATTTCCGCGGAGCGATGCTGGTCCAGGCTGCCGCCGCGTTCGCCTTGAACGCGGCTGGCGCTCCGGACCGGGTAACCCGCCTTGGCGGCCGTGCCGCCCACCAACTGATCACTGCGCTCGGGCAGCCGCTGCTGTGGGGTTCCGCCCACCAGCGGATGGCCGGTGCGGTCGAGATTCCGATCGAGGACCTCCACATCCTCGGATCGCGGATGACGATATTCGCGTACTCCCGGGTGGTGGCCGCCAAGCTGAAGGGGATCTCGCCGCCGGCCTACATCGACTCGCATCGGTTTGCCAGGACGATGACCGGCATGGATGCAGGGATGGGCCGGATCGACACGCTGGCCGCCTCCGGTGGCGGCAGCGGCAAGCCGGTCGAGGACACCCCCGTCAACAGTAGTGCCGAGCAGGCGCCAGGTCAGAGCGTCAAGGATCCATTGGCGCAGTGGGGCGGCAGCGATCTTCGGGACCCGACCGCGCAGCAGTATGGCGGCGGCGGGATGTGGTGGGGCGGGTCTCCGGGCGGGAAGGACGCCGGCGCCGCACACGGTGGCTTCAACGATTTCACCATGTCACGCGTCGGTGACCCGACAGCGCTTGTCGAATGGACCGAGGAGATTCTCCTCGTAGCCGAGGTCCCGCATGTCCTGGGCACCAGGCATGCTGCCGTGAAGGTCACCCTGCCAGAGTCCACACCGGTCCTGATGAACTTGCTCGACGCGTCCGTCCACCTCGGTTTCGCCGACAATCAAGAGGCGAGGGTCCAACTGGCCCGGGTCAATTCGGCCGGGATGGCGCTGCATCAGGCGTTCACCGAATGGCAGGGGATCAGTCGTCAGTTCGAGAATGCGCGGCTTGACATCGAACTGGCACGGCGGGCGAACGGCGGTGACGCGGTGGCCGGCCCCCAATCCGCGTCGACGTTCGACGAGCAGGACGTAACCAACGGGCCGTTGGCCAAGGCCTACCGGGCGCGACAGCAGGACTGGTACGCCAAGAAGAAGGAGTTGGACGAGCAAATCGACCGACTGCGCCAAATTGTCGAGCAGTGGGAGACACCGGCTGAGGCCGTGCCCCCGGCTGAGGTCGTGCCGTCGACTGACGTCGTGCTGCCGGACGAGCCGGACCTGTCCGCCGATTCTGCTGCCGGATCTGACCAGGATGTCGACGGGGACGTGCTGCGGCATCGGGACATGCCCGCGTCCGCTGGTAAAGCACCAACCGAAAGCCGGCCCGCAGCGGAGGCGGAGCCCGTGCTGCCGGAGCATCAGGCCGTCGTGTCGACGCCGCCGGTACCTGTCCCAACGGTGGTCGAGGGAAGTTCCGCTACAGAAGCTGCCGAGCCGCTGCCGCTGCCGGAGTCCGCCGAGCCGCAGCCTGCCGAGCCGCAGCCTGCCGAGCCGCAGCCTGCCGAGCCGCTGCCGCAGCCTGCCGAGCCGCTGCCGGAGTCCGCCGAGCCGGAGCCTGAGCCTGAGCCGGAGCCTGCTGAGCCGCAGACCTTGCAGGGGCCTCCAGCGCCGCGGGAAGAGCCTGTTGCGGAGGCTTCGAACGTCCCGTCGACGCCGCCCGTGTCCGTGCCAACGGTGGTTGATGAGGAGAGCGTCGACAGTCAGCCGCCGCCGATACAGTCGCCTCCCGCCCCGTCGGAGCCGCCCGCCAGGCCCGACCCGTCCGAGCCGCGCTCGCCTCGCGTGCCGGCGAGGACACGACCGGCGTTGAGCCCGCCGTCCCATCTCTTCCCCGGCCTGGCTCGGATGTCGGCGCCCTCGACGGCCGTCGACACGTCCTCGGTGACGGCTTCACCTGCCCGTGTCGTACCGGCTGAGGCTGGCAGTAGCGTCGCCAGCCAGGCGCAGCCGGTCGCGTCGACGAGCGCGCAGACGTCCGCCACGGAGACTTCGGTCCTGCCCGGGATGCCGTCGGAGCACGTGTCCACGGCCTTGCGTCGCGCGTCCCGGTTGATCCCACTGCAGGCGACTGAGCAACCCACCGCTCCTGATCCTGACCGTCTGCAGGCGTGGGTCTCCGAGGTCGAGCGGAGTGCCACCACGCCGATCGGCGCGCCACCGGAGACGATCCTGCCGGACTGCCTGATCCGGGCCATGTCCGCGTACCAAGCACTGCATGGCCGTTGGGCGAACACCACGGTCGACGCCAACTTCTTCGTTGCGCCGCTCCTACCCGAGCTGGTGTCGGCGCTGGGCGGCACTCTGGTCGGGGCCCCTGACGTGAGCCCGGACCGGTTGTGGCAAGCGATGCTCCGTACCCCGAACGCGATGGTGCTGGTCCACCTGCGGCCGACGAATGGGCCTGGACATGTGTTCTGGCTGTTCGCCGACAACCGGAGCGGCGCGGTGGTGCCACGAGTGGTCGACACCCAGGTGCCGGGTCAGTTCGACAACGAAGCTCTCCTGAACGAGGAATCCCGCTCCCAGCTGACGCATCCGGGCACCCAGCTGCTCGTGCTCGACGGCCAGGGGCGGCCGACCACCGTCGACGCCTTGCTCGAAGAAGCGGCAGCTCCGACGAATGACGACGGCACGGTGGACGCGAACACGCCCCCACCGGCCGGCCCGAAGCAGCCCGGCCGGGCGAGTCAGGCCCGTCCCGCCGGTAACCGCTCGGATCGGTTGACCGTGGCGGCGATCGCCGCCACCTACCGGGCGACGTTGCCCTACGCCGCCGCGCCGCAGCAGGTGACCGACGCGGTCCGTACCGCGGTGGAGACCAGCACCGACCACCAGCAGGCGGCGACCGTCGCCGAGCGAGTCGGCCGCGGCCTCGGGGTCTGGCCGGCGGACCTCGCAGCGGCGCCAGCCGGGCGAGGGGCGGGGCCACGTCCCTACCGCGCGCTTGACGACATCGGCGCCGGCCGAGGGCGGTTGAGCGCCAACGAGGTACGACTGACCGCGGCGGAACTGTCCACCCTGGCCGACGAGGTCGTCACCAAGGTGGGCGTCGACACCGACCCGAACAACTGCCTGCTGTTGCTCGACGAGGCCCGTTGGCGGCTCTTCCCCGACGGCGTGCGGGCCGCCACCTACACCGACGACATCATGATCGGCACCCGGCGGGGCACCGAGCACTTCGCCAGCCCGGGTCGCTGGCCGCTGGCCGACTCCCGGGCGGCGGTGGAACAGGCGGTACGCGACGCGGGGCCGGGCGGCGCCGGCTTCCTCCTGGTGGAACGCCCCAACCTGCGGCGTGCCCACGCGCTGTTCTACTACCACACCGCCGACGGTGAGGTGGTCCTCGTGGACCCGTGGGCGCCGAGCGGTCAACGGATGCGGGTGGTCGATCCGGACTCGGCCGAGCCCGGCTGGCCTGCTCTCAATCCACTGGAATCCGATATCGCCATCCGGACGCTGGTGGTGCGACCGGGCGGGCGGGTCGACTCGCAGGCCATCGTTCCCGCGACGGAGTCCGACCGGACCGCTCGGGCACTCGTGGACCGCACCCCCTACCCACGGATCGGCAGCTCTCACCTTGAGACGGAGTTCGCCCGCCTCAACGTGGCGGGCTCGATCACCACCGAGTCAGACCAGACTCCGGTGGATGACGCCGTGTCCCCGGCGGTGCGGGACGCTCTCGACGGGCTGCCGCCCTGGACGGCCGAGGCCGACTGCGTCACCCGGGTCCAGGACGTGCTCGGCGGGCTGGGGCTCACCCGTGGGGTGCGGGATGACGGCTCCGGCCTCCGGGCCGTCGACCGGCTCGGTGCCGGGCTGAACGGCCGGTTCCGCCAGACCGACCTGACGTTCCTCACCCACCTCGAACCAGGCGCGGTGACCCCGGTATGGATCACCGCGCCGAACGACCCGATGCACATGGTGCTGGTAGAGCGTCAGGTGGACGGACGGTTCGTCCAGGTGGAGACCCAGGCCGCCGGGGTCGACCGGTTCACTGTCTTCGACCCGGCCGACCGGCGGCCGGACGATCTGCGCGTGGGACACCGGGGGCCGGCCATCCGCGGTGGCCCGGTACGGATGGTGGTCACCGACGACGGCGGCTTGGGCCAGTTCACCCCGGCCGCCACGGCGGAGTGGATGCGCCAGGTCGAGTCGGGCGACTGGCTGGCACGCGTCGACGCAGACCTGCGCTATGGCCAGCTCGCCGGCCCGAACGTGGTAATACCGCAGGAACGCGACGACGTGAACGATTTGCGTCTCAACCCGTTCTGGACGCGACTCGAGGATCTGTCGCCGAAGGTCATGGGGGTGCACTCGGCGGTCTGGCTCTTCACCGTCGGGCAGGACGGTGACATACTCCTCGGTTCCGACAGCGCCGGACCGCTGAGTGCGGCGGACTGGGCTGAACTGATCCGCGATTTCGGCTCCGCCGAGAGGGCGCTGGAACTCGGCAGAGGCATCGTCGGAGGCGGGCATCCCACCGTCGCGGCGCGGTTCGACGCCACCGGCCGGACCGTCGCGGCACCGGCCCGGATCAGCGGCGAGCTCCGGTGGAATCGGGATCTCGGCCGGTGGCAGGTGGACGACCACTCGGGCCGCTACTCCCAACCCAGCGTGCGGGGTTCGCACTCAACTCGGGATCGCACCTGGTGGTTGCAGAATGTGGCCCATCGGTTGAGCGGTCACCTCGGAATCCCGGTCAAGGCGGCGCCCCATGACCCCGACGGCACGGCGAGAAACACGCACGCCAGCGCTGAGCAGATCGACCGTCTGGTGCGAGCGATCATCGCGCCGTACACCGATCCGACCCAGCCGTACGTCCTGCAAGAGGCCGTTAGCATGGCCCGCTCCACGCTGGGAAACTCACAGATTCCGATAACTCGGGTCATAGCCGACATCGCGCGGGAGGCGCGGCGGTTGGGGCTGGTCCGCGCGCCGGCGGTGCGGCTGTTGGAGCGCCAAGGGCTCGTCCCATCATCCCAGGCGGAACGGAATCGGGCTCGGCAACGGCGGCTTGCCACCGCACGGTCCTACCTCGGCGTGGAGGACTTCGACTGGGCCGAGCAGCACATCTACACGCAGCAGCGCCCGGCACCCGGTTACCTGAACGAAGAGTGGGAGTGGGTGGCAGCGGGCAGTGCGCTGCTGCGCGGCTACCTGTGGTTCGACATGCGCCGGGTGGCGGACAACGCGCTCGACCCGACAAGCGACTCGTGGGCGGCGGCCACAGCGACCACCCAGATCGTTGCCGAGGCGCTGGACAGCTTCGACGAGTTCCCTACGTACGTGGGCGACGCCCATGTGCGGCTCTCCGCCACCAGCTTCAGCCGGATGCGCCTCAATAATGGTTTCCGACTTACCATCCCGCTGGTCGCGAGCGCAAGGGAGCGAACTCGTCAGCCCTCGGGGGACTCGGTTCTGATTCGCGTTACCACCCGCTCGGCGGTGGACCTGAGAGGAAGCAAGCCGGACGCGGTGATCTTGCGACCGGGCACGACGTACGAGCTGAGAATGGCCCTCGGACCGCAGGGCAACCGGGTCCACCTCACCGAGCAACCTCCCGCCGACACGGCTTCCGCCGACGCGGTCATCGACCCGTCGCTCACGAATCTCCCCGGCATGATGCGCGGGCAGCAGCGGACTGACGCCCTGCCCGCCGCCGCCGCCGCCGACAGCGGCGGCACCTCTCAGCCGGCCCGCTCGGTGGAGACCGACACCGGCATCGAAGCCCAGCCGCAGCCGGCTCCCGGGTCGGCGCAGCGGATACTCGACGGTGTGCCGCTGGGCGGGATGTCCGACCCGCTGTCCGAACCGAAGCCGACGTCGGTACAGCGTCTGGCGAACGGTGTCTGGTTCGTACCGCCACCGCAGACCAGGCATCGCCCGACCGACGCGGTCGAACGGGCGGCGGCCAACCTGTCGGTACCGGACGGGGCCGTGGTGATCGCGGCGACGGTGCCACCTGTGGATTCCAGCACGAATCCTGAAGTTTCCCTGCGGCGGTCCGTAAACGAGGTGATCACACAGATTCAGGTGATCGATACGCTCATCCGCAGATCCACGGCGACGTCAACGAACGTCCGCGGCCTGAACTCCGCTGACGTCCTGGTGTTGAACCTCTACGGGGGCAGGTGGGAACAGACCGGCCACTACGCGGCTCGTGTGCGCACGTTCCTCGACGAGATGGCCCAACAGGGGCAGCAGGTCCCCACCGGGCTGGTCGTCTCGTCCACCGTCGAGCCCACCATGCTGGACTGGTTCCGGTCGCCGGATCCGAACCCCACCCGGTGGACGGTGACGATTCCCGGGCAGCGGCGAGTCCTCGGAACCTTCGACAACCTCGCCGACGCGGTCGACCAGGCACAGCGGGGCACCCGGCCACCGATCGATCTCCATGGTGCCGTTCGGCAGCGGTTGGCTGGCGGGATCGGCCCGCACGGTCTGCACGATGCGACCCTCGCCCACCTCCTGCTCGATCAGATGCCGGTCGTGCCGGCCTACGAGCAGGACGTGCCGCCCGTTGCGCCAGTCGGCCGGCTCGGGCGGGTCCTACGGGTCCCGGTCGACCCCAACTGGTCGCTCACCGAGCAGATCCACGAGGTTCGGCGGTGGGCTCGGCTCGGCACCGTTCGGGTCTGGCCCGATCACGGCCCTGCGACGGTCGACGTGCAGTTGACCGAGGAGTTGAACAGCGGGGTGGTTCGGCTGCCCGAGTCCGATTCCGACCGGGCACTGGACGTGCTGGCCCTGCGCGCGAAGCACCGGCAGCGGGACGGGCGGCCGTTGGACCTGTGGGTGAACCAGTACGCCCACGGGACGCTGCGGGCCGTGCTGGTGCCCGCGGAGTGGCATCCGACGCTGCGCGACGAGATCCCGCCGGACGCCGTCGACCGGGTCGTGGTCGAGCCGGCCGACCTGAACGCACGGCGGATCGGCAAGTATCGGGAGGGGGAGCTGATCGCCTCGCCGACGGGGGAGGGCCGGCTCACCGCCGAGCAGTACGCCGAACTGCTGCCATCGCCGAGCGTTGACGGAGCTCCGCCGGTCGTGGTGCTGCTGTCGGACACGCCACTGGCCCGAACCCCTTTGTTCGCCCGGCAGCTCAACCGGCACGCCATCGTGGTGGTGCGACGATTCGCCGGGGCGGACGGTCCGTCGGACGGCGCCCACTGGCAGGCCTCCACCTACGACGCCGCGGCCGACAGGACGGTGACCTGGCCGCAGCGGGTGGATCTGGGAGAGCTCCTGACCGACGTGACCGGCGCCAGCTGGGCGATCCCTCGTCGTTTCGCGGTCGCCGCGTTGTCGACACTCCCCGATCCGGTGCCGTCGGAACTGATGAATTTGGTACGGCGGGCTTTCGAGGACGCGCCGATTCCCTCCTCCGATGCCCGCGTCTCCACGCCGTTGCCGGCATCGGCTGGTCACTCGGTCGAGTCGATCCGCCGCTGGTTGGGTAGCCGGGAGATCACCGCTGTCTCGCCGAGCGACCTGTGGTCCGATGGGCCGCGGATCAGCATTCCGGGCCGATACATCCGGGACGTGGAGTTGCCCGGCACCGAGGGCCAACCGGTGACGTACCGCCTGATCGACGGTGCCGCGCTGGCCGGGCACCGGTGGACCGTGCGGCTGCGGGAGGGCACCTGGCGGGTGACCGTCGACTCGGCGGCCGAGCGGGTGATCACCTGGCCCGGTCGGGTGTCCGACCCGGACCCGGTGCCGGCCTACCAACCGCGCGACCCCGCCCCGTCGTATGAAACTGATGTCGATTCCTCGCCGGAGTCCGCTCGGCCGGGACACCCTCGCCACGTCATCTCGGACGAGCAGGCGCGGGCCGCGCAGGAGGCGATGGTCAACTCGGCCGCGCGCCTCTCGCCTTCGGCGGGGTCCGGCCCGGCGGGACCGTCGCGAACGGGACCGCTGTCGCGGCTCGCGCCGACGCGTCCCGGGCCAGCATCCGACGGCGTCGAAACCGGTGATTCGCGGTGGGACGCACAGCAGTTGGCTCGGCGGGATGTCCCGGCGATGCCGTATCGCCCGGCGGTGGTCCCGGCGCAACCCGCGTCAGCCGACATCTATGAGCGGTTGTTCGCAGCGGTGTCCGCTCTGCCGACCTGGGACAGGGTCACACCGGACTCTGTGAGCCGGGTGGACCAGGTGGTGACGCACCTGGGGCTGCCGGGGACGGTGTCGCGTGACGATGCCGACGGCGGTGTCGACGTGCTGGCGGCGCGGTTGCGGGGGACTTTCCATCGGGCGGGGCTGGGTGCGTTGTCGGCGCTGCGCCCGGGTGCGGTGACGGTTGTTCACGTGGAGGCGTCGAACAGGCCGAGACATGTGGTGTTGGTGGCTCACCGGCCCGATGGCCGGCTGTTGTTGGTGGAGCCGCAGGCGGGGTTGGCTCGGCGGTTGATCGCGGTGGAGTTGCCGGCTCCAGGTAGCCCGGGTAGCACCCTTCCGGCGGCGTTGCGCGGGCCTGTGCGGCTCGTGCTCGACGACGGCGGACGGTTGCGGCAGGTCGACCTGACCGGCTCGGGTCGGCCAGTGGTGGTTTCCAGCGGCGAGGCGGTGGACACCACCTCGTTGGGCGACGTGACCGACGCGGTCGGCGGGGAGGCGCGGCGGACGCCGGAGGAATTGGAAGCTGTAGCGGACTCGTTGCCACGTGATGGGGTGGGCGGGTCCGTGGCTGAGGTGCGGTCCTTGGTGGACTGCGCGGACCTGGTGGGCGGGTTCGTCGGGAAGTTGCATCCGAATGTTCGGTCGTTCGGGTCTGTGGATGACGCCGTGGTGGGCCAGGGTGGTGTGGCCGGTGCTCAGGCGCGTCTCGTGCCGGGTGGTGGTTGGGGCTTGGTGGGCTCGGTGGATGGGCTGTTGGCCGACGTTGCCCGGCAGGGGTCGACCGCGGTGGTGTTGTTGAGCTTCCGGAAGGGGGAAGGACACGCCCTGGCGGTGCACGGGTCGTCGGATGGTCTGCGGTGGTTTGATCCGCAGTTGCCGCGGGGTCGTTGGGTGACGGCTGAGGAACCTGCGGTGGTGCGGGCGGCTGTCGACGTGCGGGTGGTGGTGCTCGACGCCGATGGGCGGGTGGTGCGGCCGGGATCGTGGTCGGCGCCCGGGTCGTCCAACGTGGTGCAGGTGATGTCGGATCCGCCGCAGCGCCATGATTTCGCCTCACGCCGGCCGGACCCGCGCCGGCAACCGGCGTCCACCGCTGGCGGTCCGCGATCGGCTGCCGGGACACGCGCAGTCGCCACAACGATAGACCCCCAGGTCGACCAACGTTTGCAGGCAGCGGCATTCCGCGCGGTCTCGAATTGGAAGCAGCCCGGCAAAGGAACAGGGAGAAACATCTTCTACGCCTGGATCAGTAAGGCCTACGCCTCCAATAACCAAATTCCGATCGACGATCTGGCAAGTATTTTCATGGGAGTTCCCGTCGCTCGTACCCGGTTGGATCGAACGGTTGACCCTGATGAAATATTGGCCATGTGGGTGAAGGGCGAGAAGGAAGGGGGGCAGTCGCGGGAGCACTTCGCTATGCTTGCCAAGGAGCCGAGGCTCCTCGGTCTGATGTTGATGCATCCGCAGCTCGCGGTGACCTACGCCGAGAACTTCCCCAACCTCTTCGACAAGCTGCTGGCCCTCGAGGCAGCCGATCCGATAGACGTCGATCGGTTGCAGTATTTCGTCGACCAGGGGCGTGATTTTCTCAATGCGCTCGAAGAGGATTATTTTATTCGCGAAACTCATTTCAATAACGGGGGGCTGGGAGCCGCGAAGCGCTTGGGTTCCTGGTGGCACCTGATCCCGTCCCATGGTCCGGGCCTGCGCCTCAAGGACGTGCTTGCGGTAACGTCTCTCGGTGAGGTGATTGCTAGTCTGCAGGACCCGGACGCAGCGTTCCGCGATATTACCCGCTCGCCCGGTCTAACGGATGCGCTGATTACCGGGCCGATCTATTCTCGGCCGAGGAAGCAGTACGAACTTCTGTTCCAGAACCCCCGGCTCCTGGATGTGTTACGGAGTAATCCGGCAGCTGTTAGAGCTGTCGTGCAAGTGCCGGGGATGCTTGCGGCGGCGGTCAACAATCTTGATGTTGTGCAAGTGCTGAACAGCAACCCTGAGCTTGCGGACGTACTGATTGACAGCCCGGAACTGGGTGAGCGTCTTGCGGGGTCGATCGATATGCTTCGGGCGGCCGCCGAGAACCCGGCGGTGGCCCCGCTGCTGTCGAGGAATCCGGCACACTTTGACTCAAAGTCTTCTGCAGAACTGCTGGACGCGTTGCGTGCCGCAACCAGCCCCCGTCCAATCCGTCCACTGCGGAAGGAGCCCACGTCTAAGACGGAATTGGCAGTGTCCGTGAACTCGGTGCTGCGGGCTGCGGTGTTGGATCCGGCCTTGGCCAAGGATGTTCAGCAGCGGCGGTGGACTCTGTTGAACAAGAACCCCGAGCTGGCGGACTTCCTGGCCGCTAGGCCGGACCTTCTGAGCCACCCCCATGAGTACGGGCGGTTGCTGGATGACACCGACGGGCTGTGGCAGCAACTGCTGAAAAATCAGGAAGTAATCGCTCCACTGCTCCCTGCCCTGCTGCGCAGTTATGCCCTGCGCGAAGAATTGTCAAGGGGAGGAGGGGTAGCGTCGTGGCGGCGGGTGGCCAAGGAGGCTGAAGACAACCCAGAATATCGAAAGACGCTTCTGCTCAGCGGTGGCCTGCGTTTGCTGCTCGCGCAATCTCTCGACCCGCTGGGCATGATCGTCCTCGAACTGCCGGAGCTGGTCAAAATTCTGGCGCGGGATGAGCGGATCCTAGCTATTGCCCCATTCAGCTTTGCGGGGTTCTGGAACATTCTCTTCAAAGCAAATGTTGGGCAAATGATCCTCGACGAGGGTGAGGGCCTGCTGCGGTTGCTGGCGCAGAACCTTGCGCTTGTCGATCTGTTGGTTGACGAAGCCCCATCTGGTCGGGCCGCTGAACTCCTGCGTAACAGCGTGCAGAGGCGTGGTGAGCTTGCGCGGCTGCTCGCGGCGAAGTCGGATCTGCTACCGACGCGTGGCCACTGGGATGCCTTGCTGTCGGCGCCGGCGTTCTTCGACTATCTCGCCGCCGATTCCGAATTGCGGCTGGCCGACGTGATCGTCGAGGAGCCCGTGTTGTTGTTGGAGGTGGCGAGTCGACCCATTCCGAATTCTGTGGATGTGTTGGCGGCGATGTTGGACGGGCCGGTGCGGGAGAGCCTGGCGCTGCGTGACGACGGGTCGAGGGACTGGCTCGGTCCGCTGCGGGTAGGTATCGAAGGCTTCGGTGGGCGGTTGCTGTCGCCGGAGGGCGTCAAATTGAACCCGGGGATCGTGCCGATGGCCGAGATTCTGCGGGATCCCGACGATGGGAGTGCGCGGCAGGCGGCGGTCGGCCTCGCTGACCTCTCCTCGGAGGAGTCGGCAGAGCTTCTGTCCGAACGCGAGAGGGTGCGGCACCATCCTCGGTTGGCGGCCTTGATAGAACGTCACCCTGCTCTTGCGGTGATCTTGGTTGAAGAACCGCAGCTGATCAACGTGCTGGACAAGTTGCCGGGATTGCTTGACCTCCTGGACGGGTCTGAGGCGTCCGATGTGTTGCTAGGTATGCAGAGTGGGCCGAAATACTTCGAAGCCCTGCTTCAGTCTGACGACTTGTACCACTTCTACCAGACGGACAGCAACGTACGTAGAAACGTTATCTTCGACGGCGACGCGCTGGCCCGCAGCGCGTCGGCAGTCCGGCTAAGTCGGGAGAGGCATCAACTTGTTCGCGAAATCGGCGCGATCGACGGCCTGAGTGATCTGATGTACATATTCCCGTCGGTGGCGGAGGTGCTTCTGGCTCATGGGCGCCACGCCTTCGAGTTTTTGGCGCGGGACGGTTTCGTTGCTCTGTTATATGCTCAGGAGGAAAAGGTCGTTGATGCGGCGGTGAGCCATCTGTCGCTGCTGCGTTTCCTGGCGAATGATCCTGGTGAGCTTTCCACGCTTGGGTCTGTGCCGGCATTGGCGGCCGCGTTCCGTGAGCATCGTTATGACTTGACTGATGGCGAGTACGAGAGCATTTTCCGGGGTTCGTTGACGCGTTTGTTTGATTCGGATCCTGGGTTGGTGGAGAAGGTTTTCTCGTCGGTTGATGTGTTGCGGGCGGTGGTCGCGGCTCCGGTGTTGGCGTCGGCGTTGGCGGATCCGGCGGTGTTCGATTTGGTGCGGGGTAGGGAGGATGTTCGGCGGTTGATCGGGCAGCAGCCGATGGTGGCTGAAGTCCTGGTGGAGCGGGCCGGGGATTGGGTGCCGGCGTTGCGTGGCCGGGAGTTGGTGCGGGTCATGACCGAGGTGCCGGCGGTGAGTGGCCTACTCGGTGCGCATCCGTTCCTGCTTGCTGCGGTTCGGGACAATCGCGCGCTCTTGCCGGCTCTTGCCGCGGACTCGCAGTTGCGGGAGGCGTTGGGTCGTAATGAGGTGCTGACCGGCGCGCTTGGGTCTAGGGCGTTGAAGCGGCTCCGGGACCGCTCCGGTGTGGTGGGCGTGTTGGCGGGGAACACGGCCGAACTGGACGCCGCGTGGTGGCCGGCTGTGTTGGCTGACATCAACCTGCTGCAGATGTTGAACGCCTGGACGGGTTTTGCCCAGAGGTTCCTGACTGAGCCTCAGTTCGTGTCGTCGTACCGACGCGACTCGGACCGTTTTGTGGGATTTGCGCGACGGTTGCAGTCGCAAGGGCGGGATGTTTCGACTCTGACTGTGGAGGATTTCGAACCGGCTGTGGCGCCGGGCGCGAAACCGTCGCCGATGGTGGCGGGGGTTGGCGCGTCACGTGCGGTGGAGTCGGTGGAGGGTGTTGCTGGTCGGGGTTCGGTGTCGGATCGTGGTGGGCATCGGGTCGCCGTGGCGTCTTCGGTCGGTTGGTTGGCGGCACGGTTCAACGCGTCCGTGGAGATGGGGGCACTGATGCGGGCCCCGCACCCCGTCCTGCTCGGGGCGATGGTCGCGGACGAGACGATGGTGCCGTTGTTGCTGGCCAGGCCCGACGTCGTCGATCTGCTGGCGGATAGCCCTGACGGGGTCGGTGACTATTCGTTCCTCACGTTCTTGACGTCGGTTGATGGTGTGCGTGATCCGCAGCAGCCTCGTCGGGTGGGGTCGTTTGAGAAGGAGTTCGACGACTGGCTGGGGATCACCGGTCTGTGGTTTGAGGGTGAGTCGAGGGCCGCGGTGCGGGCTGCCGCTCGTGCTGTTTGGTCGCGGTTGGCTGCTGAGCAGGGTGAGCGGGACAAGCAGGTTGAGGCGGACCGTCTGGAGCGGTTGGCGCGGCTGCTCCCGCATCAGAGGAGCACGTGGCAGTTCAGTGGGAAGGTGGAGTACGCCCGTTCGCTGGGGAGCTATCCGTTCTCTGCGGAGGACGTGGCGGTCCTGGCACGTGCCGCCCAGGGGGACGGCATCCGGGAGGATCACCTTCAGTTGCACCATCCTCTGCATGTCCATCTTGGTGGTGGCAGTGGAGGTGCCTCGCTCGTTTTCCTGGTGGATGAAGACGCCACGGTGTTCCCGCTCGTCTACGCCGTCAGCGAGAGTCGGTCGCATAACGCCTACCGGTGGTTCGGGGCTGGCAGTAGTTATCTGAACGGTCCGGCGCCGATCGGAGCCGCGGTCAGGGATCACCCCGCCTTCGGCACGTCGGAGCGGATGGTCGCGTCAGTGCCCGACGCCATTGCCGCTGCTGGGCGGGGTGGATCCGAGGTAGCGACGGCGCCGCCGGTTCGGCAGGTTCGGTCGGTGGATCCTGACGCCGTGCTGCGGGCGGCGATCGGTGAGTATCTCCAGGCTAGGCGGGCGTTGGATGAGCTGGGCTCGGCCAACGCGCCCGCGTCGTCCGCCGGGGGCAGTAAGAAGAGCAAGAAGAAGAACAAGGCCAAGATTGGTTCCGCTCAAGTGCAGCCCAACGATGGGCGGGTCGAACGTGAGCGGACGTTGCAGGACGCGCGCAGGAGACTCGAAGACCTCGGCGCGTGGCCGGAGCACACGCAGCGGGTGGTCGGCGGTGAGGCGCGTCGGACGCCGCAGGAGTTGGTGGCGGTGGCGGATTCGTTGCCGCTTGATGGGGTGGACGGGTCCGCGCCGTCCTTCGTGGACTGTGTGGACCTGGTGGGCGGGTTCGTGGGGGCGTTGCATCCGGGTGGTCGCCGGTTGGTCGGGTCGGTGGATGACGCGGTGGTGGGTCGGGGTGGTGTGGCTGCTGCTCAGGGGCGTCTTGTGCCGGGTGGTGGTTGGGGTGTGGTGGGTTCGGTGGATGGGCTGTTGGCTGAGGTGGCCGGGCAGGGGTCTACCGCGGTGGTGTTGGTGAGTTTCCGGGAGGGAGAGGGCCACGCCCTGCTGGTGCATGGGTCGTCGGAGGGGTTGCGGTGGTTTGATCCGCAGTTGCCTCGGGGGCAGTGGGTGACGGCTGAGGAGCCTGCGGTGGTGCGGGCGGCGGCTGTCGAGGTGCGGGTGGCGGTCCTCGACGCCGATGGGCGGGTGGTGTCGCCGGGGTCGTGGTCGACGCCCGGGTCGTCCAACGTGGTGCAGGTGATGTCGGATCCGCCGCAGCGTCACGATTTCGCCTCGCGCCGGCCGGACCCGCGTCGGCAAGCGGCGTCCACCGCTGGCGGCCCGCGATTGGCTGCCGGGGCGTCCGGCCGGGCGGGCACTGTCGCCGCGGCGATAGACCCGCAGGTCGACGAACGTCTGAAGGCAGCAGCACAGCGCGCGGTCGCGAACTGGGCTGACAAAGACTCGGCGACGAGCACTGTCTACCGATGGTTGCGGGACGGCTACGTCGCAGATAATCGGATTCCGATCGACGATCTGGCAAATATTGCGCGCACGGCACTTCCGGGCTTTGTGCAGCGGGTGAGGAGCTGGCCTGATCTTCCCAAGGGGCTCGGTGAGATAACGAACCTCTGGGCGAAGAGTGAGGCGGAAGGGGGACTGGCGCGGGACCAGTTCGCGATGCTCGCCAAGGAACCGAGGCTCCTCGGTCTGATGTTGGTGCGCCCGCAGCTCGCGATGACCTACGCCGAGGGCTTCCCCAACATCCTCGACAAACTGCTGTCCCTGGAGGATCACGCCCCGATCGACGTCGAGCTACTGCAGTACTTCGCCGATCAACGCCGCGATATTCTCGATACTTTCGAGGGTGACGCTTACCATCGCGAAAGCTTCTTCGTTCCGAATGAACTGGAGGCCATCAGGCGTCTGGGTGACTGGTCGCATCTGGTCTTCGCCCACCTTCCGACGTCTCCATTCACGATGGTGCTTTCGGAGTCAGCACTCGCTGAAGCGATTATCAATTCGCGGGATCCGGCTGCGGCGTTCGTTGGTGTTAACCGCTCGCTCGGTCTGACGGATGAACTGTTTAGCGCGCCGGATGTGGTCTCATCTTGGTCGGCGGAACAGTTTGCTCTTCTCTTCCAGGATCCCCGGCTTCTGGGTGCGTTGCAGGATGGTCCGGCAGCGGTGGGAGCCGTTGTGCGAGTGCCGGGGATGCTTGCGGCGGCGGCCGGAAACCTTGAGGTTGTGCGAGAGTTGGACGACAATCCTGATCTTGCGGACGTGCTGATGGGCAGTCCGAAAATCGGCGAGCGTCTTGCGGGCTCCATCGAACTGCTGCGGGCGGCTGCCCGGAACACGGCGGTGGCCGAGTGGCTGTCGAGAAACCCGGCGCACTTTGACTCGATCTCCGCCGACACGCTGTTGGATGCGTTGCAAAACGCAACCCCTCCCCCTGCGGTCGGTCAATTTCCCGGGGTTCCCACGTCTCCGGCCGACAAGGCAGTGGCCAAGAACTCCGCGCTGCGGGCTGCGGTGTTGGATAGTTCCTTGCCCTCTGACGTTCGCAAACGCCGGTATGGTCTATTGAAGAGAAACCCCGATCTTGCGAACGTCCTCGCTGCCAACCCGAATATTCTGAGTCGCCCCCACGAGTACGGGCGCATGCTGGACGACCCCGAAATGATATGGCAGGAACTGGTCATCGACCAGGACATGGTCGGACCCCTGCTCCCCGCCCTGATGCGCAGTCTTACCATGCGAGAACGGTTAATCCGCAACGATGGGAAGAAGTCGTTTTTGCGGCGGGTGGCCGAGGCTGCTAGGGATAATCAAGCGTATCGAAGGGTGCTCCTGCGCAGTAGCGGCCTGCGTCTGATGACGGCAGAATTCGTCACCCCTCTGGGTGTGCTGGCCATCGATTCTCCCGAAATGATCGAATTGCTGTCACGAAACGACCGGATCCTGGCTATCGTTCCGCTCAACTACGTGGACACGTGGCCGCAAATGTTCCTGCGCGCGAAGCTTGGGCCAGTGTTCCTCAACAACGAGGGCTTGCTGCAACTGCTGGCGCAGAACTTCCAGTTTGCCATGCTGTTCGCTGAAGAGGCTACCTATGTTCGGGCCTCCGATTTCCTGCGGCGTAGCCGCCTGTCGAGGCACCCCGAACTTGCGGGGCTGCTCGCGGAGGCGCCGCATCCGCGGCTGACGAGTGCTCACTGGGATGCTTTGCTGTCAGCGCCGGCGTTCTTTGACTATCTCGGCGTAGATTCCGAGTTGCGGCTGGCCAGCATGCTCGTCGCGGAGCCTGATCTGTTGTTCGAGATCGCGAGCCGACCCATCCCGAATTCTGTCGGTGAGTTGGCGGCGATTTTCGATGGGCCGGTGCGGGAGAGCTTGGCGCTCCGTCACAGCGGGTCTGGGGAGTGGCCCGGTCCGCTGCGGGTGGGTGCTGAAAGCTTGGGTGAGCGGTTGCTGTCGCCGGAGGGCGTCTTCATGGAACCGGAGATCGTGCCGTTGGCCATGATTCTGCGGGAGCCCGACGATGAGAAAGCTGGGTCGGCGGTCCGTCGCGCTGGTCTCTCGCCGGAGGCGTCGGCAGCGCTTCTGGACCGACGCGAGCGGGTGCGGCAGCATCGTCGGTTGGCCGCTTCGGTAGAACGTCACCTTGCTCTTGCGGTGATCCTGAACAAGGAACCGCAGATGGTCGACGTGCTGGAGAAGTTGCCGGATTTGCTTGACTTCCTGGGCGAGCGGGACGGGCACATCGTTCTCCGAAGCATGAGGACCGCGCCGAAAGTCTTCGAAGCCATGCTTCAGTCCGACCCCCTGTACCACTACTACGTGACTGACGGCGCCGTGCGCGAGGAGGTATTCGGCGAGGGCGACAAGATGGCTCGTCAGGTGTCGATTCTTCAGCTCCGGCATGAGAACGGTGATCTGATTCTCCAGATCGGCGCAAACGTTCAATTGTACAGGTTGATGTACGATTTCCCGTCGGTGGCGGATGTGCTGCTGGCTCACCAGGATCGGGCGTTTGAGCTTTTGGCGCGGGAGGGTTTTGCTGGTGTGTTGGCTGCGCAGGGGGAGGGGGTCGTTGATGCGGCGGTGAGTCATCTGTCGTTGCTGCGTTTCCTGTCGGCTAATCCTGGTGAAGTGTCCACGCTCGGGTCGGTGCCGGCGTTGGCAGAGGCGTTCCGTGAGTATCGTTATGATTTGACTGATGGTGAGTATGCGCGTATTTTCCAAGGCTCGTTGAAGGATTTGTTGGGTTCGGATCCCGGGTTGGTGGAGGGGGTTTTCTCGTCGGTTGACGTGTTGCGTGCGGTGGTTGCGGCTCCGGTGTTGGCGTCGGCGTTGGCGGATCCGGCGGTGCACGAGTTGGTGCGGGATAGGAAGGACGTTTGGCGGTTGATCCGGCGGCAGCCTGCGGTGGCTGACGCGTTGGTGGAGCGTCCCGGTGACTGGGTGCCGGCGCTGCACGGCCGGGAGTTGGTGCGGGTCCTGACCGAGATGCCGGCGGTGAGTGATCTGTTCCGTCAGCATCCGTTCCTGCTTGCGGCCGTCCGGCGTAATCGCGCGCTCTTGACCGCTGTTGCCGGCGACCCGCAGTTGCGGGAGGCGTTGGGTCGTAACGAGGTGCTGACCGGTGAGCTCGGGTCCAGCGGGTTGAACCAACTTCGGGGGCGCTCTGGTCTGGTAGGCGTGTTGGCGGGGATCACGGCCGAACTGGACGCCGCTTCCTGGCCGGCGGTGCTGTCTGACACCAATCTGCTTCAGCTACTGAACGTCTGGACGGACTTTGCCCAGAGGTTCCTGACCGAGCCTGAGTTCGTGACGTCGTACCGACGCGACTCGGATCGTTTTGTGGGAACTGCGCGGGCATGGCAGTTCCAGGGGCGGGATGTTTCGACGCTGACGGTGCAGGATTTGGCGCCGGTGGTGGTGCCGGGTGCGCCGCCGCGGCCGGTGGTGGCGGGGGTGGGCACGTCACGGCCGGTGGAATCGGTGGGAGGCCCTGCTGGTCGGGGGTCGGTGGCGGGCGATGGTGGACCACGGGTTGCTGGGGCGTCGCCGGTGGGTTGGTTGGCGGGGCGGTTGAACGGGTCTGTGCAGGTGGGGAAGTTGTTGCGGGCTCCGGACCCCGTTCTGCTGGAGGTGGTGCTGGCGGATGAGTCGGTGGTGCCGTTGTTGCTGGCCCGGCCTGACGTCGCTGAGATGTTGGCGGAGCGCCCCGATGCGGTGGGTGACTATTCGTTCCGTACGTTCCTGACGTCGGTTGATGGTGTGCGTGATGTGCAGCAGTCTCGTCGGCTGCGCCCGTTCGCGCAGGAGTTTGACCGTTGGTTGGAGGCCACCGACCTGTGGTTCGACGAGGAGTCGGGGGCCGGGGTGCGGGCTGCGGCTCGTGCGGTGTGGTCGCGGTTGGATGCCGAGCAGGGTGAGCGGGATCGGCAGGTGGAGGCGGCACGTCGGGAGCGGTTGGCGCGGCTGGTGCCGAATGAGATGGGCACGTGGCAGTTCGCTGGGCGGGTGGAGTACGCCCGTTCGCTGGAGAATCATCCGTTCTCGGCGGACGACGTGGCGGTCTTGGAGCGTGCCGCTGAGGGGGTGGGTGTGCGGGAAGATCGTCCTCAGTTGCACACCCCGTTGCATGTTCATCTCGCTGGTGGCAGTGGAGGTGCCTCGTTCGTCTTCCTGGTGGATGAGAACGGTACAGTGTTCCCGCTCGTTTATGCGGTCAGTGCGAGTCGGTCGGGTAACGCCTACCGGTGGTTCGGTGCTGGTAGTAGCTATCTGAATGGTCCGGCGCCGATCGGGCCCGCGATCCGGGAGCACCCCGCCTTCGGCACCTCCGAGCGGGTGGTTGCGTCAGGGTCCGACGTCGTTGCCGCTGCTGAGCAGCGCGGGTCCGGGGCGGAGCCGCAGGCCCGTTCGGTGGATCCTGATGCGGTGTTGCGGGCGGCGATCGGTGACTACTTCCAGGCCAAGCGGGCGTTCGATGAGCTCGCATCGGCAAGCACGTCCGCGGCGCCCGCCGCGGGCAGTAAGAAGAGCAAGAAGAAGAAGGCCAAGAGCGGTCTGGTCCAGGCCCAACCCGGTGATGGGTCGGCCGAGCGTGCGCAGCGGTTGCAGGATGCGCGGCGGAGGCTCGAGACCCTCGGTGTACGCCTGGACGACGCGCAGCGGGTGGTCGGTGGGCGTGCGCCGGGGGACCTGGAGGCGGTGGCGGATTCGTTGCCGCTTGATGGGGTGGACGGGTCCGCGCCGTCCTTCGTGGACTGTGTGGACCTGGTGGGCGGGTTCGTGGGGGCGTTGCATCCGGGTGGTCGCCGGTTGGTCGGGTCGGTGGATGACGCGGTGGTGGGTCGGGGTGGTGTGGCTGCTGCTCAGGGGCGTCTTGTGCCGGGTGGTGGTTGGGGTGTGGTGGGTTCGGTGGATGGGCTGTTGGCCGATGTGGCCGGGCAGGGGTCTACCGCGGTGGTGTTGGTGAGTTTCCGGGAGGGAGAGGGCCACGCCCTGCTGGTGCATGG